>CAJQOA010000177.1 GCA_905479815.1 uncultured Psychroserpens sp. | reverse complement strand
AATCTAATTACAATACGATATTAAATAAAAAAGCTTCAGTGTTATACTGAAGCTTTTTTTATGTTCTTTTTCTTCGGAAATGTTAGTTCTTGATAAATGTAACCGTTTCAAATACGTTCTCATCTGTTGAAACTTTTAAGAAGTATAATCCAGAATGTAATAGGTTAACTATAATAGAATTAGAATCTAATACACCATTCGTAATACGTTGTCCAGTTATTGAGAAAATCTCATAATGAGAACCGATTATATTTTGATTAGTAGATAGATCAAGACTGTTAGATACAGGATTTCTATGCAATGTTATTTTTGATAAATTAAAGTCATTTTCTTCAATAGATAAAGCTTGTCTACCGTAGAAAGATTGATTCCCGTTTGATAAGTTTGTGACTACTAAAGTGGCATCATCACCAGTTCCTGTAATTTCATAGTCTAATTCTGTATTTCCATCAACTGTACTTAGTGCTTGATAAAAATAATAGTTTTCAAAAAGTTCTTCTTCTGTATTATAACACAATGATAAAGTTGCAGAAATAAACTCAGCATTAAAGGTCTGTTGTGGGTTAAAATAATAATCACTTTGAAAGCTATTACATGCGCCAGAACCATGTAATCTCGATCCTAATATGTCTCCTGGATCAATAGTAAAAAAGATATCAGGAATGCTACCACTTGGATTATTGATTAGATTCCCATCAATGACCATATGATACAAATACCATTGGCCAATCATATTTGCTGGAGGAGCTTGTTCTCCAAAAGTGAGTATTTCGCCAATGGTATTAGTTAAAACAAGCGTATTCCCATCGTCTTGAAGTTCGTAGCTAAATGGCCCATTAGCTTCATTAGCAATAACAGAAATATAAGTAGGCTCATATAAATTATCATCACAGTCTACAAATGTTTGAGTCAAATCAAATATGCCAAATTCATTTTCGTTTGATGCATAAATGTTATGATAGGCATCAAATTCATTGCAACCACCAGACCCATTAATATAAAACCCATTATTAACTGGAGATGGATTTCCATTTGAAGAAATAGTTAAAGTTGTATTGTCTAATGGAGAAGGATAAATAATGCCATCTTCAGTTTCTGTGCTGTAAGAATACCAAGTTTTAAAAATAGTAGCAGTAGGAATTACTCTTCCATATACTACAAAATCACCAAATTGATTACTTATTGTTAACGTTTCATCAACGCCTAAACCAGTAATTTCATAATTGAGATATGTTGGGCTTTCCAAATATTGACCTCTTAAAATATCATAGTATTTTTCAGCGTACATTCCATATGCATTTGTACTTGGGTCACATATAGCTAAACGAGTAATATCATAATTTGATATCGTGTTATTATCAATAACTTCAAAATTGCCTGCATAGCCATCACAACCTGTGCCTCCCATAAAGTTTAATTCATCAAATTCTTCATAAAAATCAAAATCTATAAAAATTGACGAATAATCATCATGCTGAACGCCATCGGTATTAATGTATTGAACAAACCATTCTCCATTAATAGCTAAGTTAGTTTGGCTTACTCTTGAGAAGGTACCAGTAACACCTGTTGGAATACCTTCAATGACTATTGAGTAATCTAATGTTAATGTGGTTATATCTCCATTTTGGGTAAAAAAGTAGTCTAAAATTTTTGGTTCACCAGTGTCGTATCCTAATAAGTTATAAGTAGCTATTTGAAAACCTTGATTGTCTTCACTACATTGCATTGGAGGAGTGTCTGATCCAGTTATTACAATAGTGTCATCATTTGTTGTTGATGTGTATTGACTGGTATATGATTCGCCACAAAAATCATTAATTATAATTTCATTTCCAGCGTCAGTAAACTCAATAATAATTGATTGTGTTGGATCTTCAAGTAATATATCATAGTCGAAAACAGAATCTAAAGACCATTGACCTGTAAGCAATTCACCTTGTGCAAATGATACATTAAAAGAAAACAGCAAAAGGATAATAACGTAGATGTGTTTCATAGACAAAATTTTAACCTAAGTTATAAAAATTATCCATGTATAGTCTCACTCTTGCTTAAGTTTTTCATAATATCTGCCTCATAATCAAGTAACTGTTGCCATTTCTCATCAACATCATCACGTTCTCCATATTGTCGAGCAAACCCCAAAAACATGGTATAGTGATTAGCTTCACTAACCATTAACTTTCTATAAAATTCTGCGAGTTCTTTATCTTTCAATTCTTCAGAAAGTAATCTAAACCGCTCGCAACTTCTAGCTTCAATTAACGCCGCATACAATAATCTATGCACGAGTTGAGTGGTTCTACTGCCTCCTTTTGGAAAAAATTTAATAAGTTGAAGTACGTACTCATCTTTACGATCGCGACCTAAAACCCATCCATTGGCAATGATTCTATCATGTACCATTTTAAAATGACTAATTTCTTCTTTGACAAGTGCTGTCATTTCTGTAACTAGTTCTGTATACTCTGGGAAACTTACAATTAATGAAATGGCTGTACTTGTTGCTTTTTGTTCGCAATAGGCATGATCTGTAAGAATCTCTTCAATATTTTTTTCAACGATATTGACCCAACGTGGATCTGTTGGTAATTTTAATCCTAACATAATTAGCTATGGTCTTCAATTAATGTTAAACGTTCGTTTCCAGATTTATCAATGAGGATTTCATATAATTTAAACGCTTTGTTTTTTGGGTTAATGATAGAAACGCCTAAAGATAATATCGTGGTATTTGACTGTTCTTGGTTGATCCAAACGTGTTCTAATGTGGCATTATTCCAAAAATCAGAAGACTCAAAACCTCTAAATTTTTCTGCTGAAATATGACTACTATAAATAATTTTATCTTCTATAGCAACAACAATATCAGATTCAAATACACGATGAAACTGTGATGTTTTGGTCAAGTTTTTTATAGTCTGTTGTATCAGAATACCTTCATCCATAACCGTATAATTCTTAACACTAACTTTAAACGTTTTAGATATTATAGAATCTGTTTTTGTTTCTGCATAACTTTCAGGATGATAATCTTTTAAGTCTATTAACTTCTGTTTCTTGTTGAACTCTGAAACAGCATCATTTATATGGTCAATTTTACTTTTTCTACCATCGCAAGACGTTAAAAAAAGCACTAACATTAAAGGAATAAAAAGAACTATTTTTTTCATGTGTTTATATGTATTGTTTTTCAATGGTCACATGCTGTTCGCTATTAATCATTTTCTTAAGTGATAACGTTTTATACATGCTCGTTTCATGTTGAATGATTTAAATATCTAAGCCAAATGTTTGTCTTAGTAATTCAATATTTGGATTTTTTTCTTTGAGCTTTTCGTATTTATCTTCTGCTGTAAAAGCATATTTTTTAGCAATTTCCTCATTAACTGAAATTACTAATTTTAAATCAAAATTTCGAAGTGTTTTCTTTACATACTCCATCAAAGGATATTGAGCTCTCTCTAATTCAATTTTTAATGTTTCGTTTGGATAAGCAAGATGAATATCTGTTCCTTTAAGTGTTGGAGTATCCATTTCTAAAATGGAAGCCATTATTTTCTCACCTTTTTTATGAAGTTGTTTTATATAAGTATTCCAGGCTGTTATGAATTGCTCTTCAGTGAATTCTTCGGTAGGTAAATCATCAACATCTATGACGACTTCCATTTGTCGTATTTGATGTTCTTTTTTTGCTCTAATACTTTTTAAAGATAATCCAGATGTGCGTTGATCTTTCTTTAAATCTATAACAGGTCTAGCTTCTTCGGCTACAACAGGATTGTCGGTATGCTTTTTTTCTTCTTGCGAAGATGTCGTTTCTCCAGGTGTTTTGGAAACTTCAACAGTTTTTTCTTTATGTATTGTAACAGGAATAGGAGTAATCCCTTTGGCTTTGAAGTAAGATGCTGGTATTATGTAATATTTGCTATTTTTTTTTTCTCCATCAAAAGTGATAGAGGCAAGCTGCATGAGACAAAGTTCAACGAGTAGACGTTGATTTCGACTACTTTTATATTTTAGATCACACTCATTGGCTAGATTAATGCCTTTGAGAAGGAAATCTTGTTTGGCTT
>CAJQOA010000176.1 GCA_905479815.1 uncultured Psychroserpens sp. | reverse complement strand
AAATAATCATTTAAATCCAGAATTATGAAGCAATTACTACTCACAACAGTACTTCTTCTGGTACTAACATCATGTAGCGGAAGAAAACAAATTGAAAGCGCCATCAGTCATGGCAACTATGACCAAGCAATCAATGACGCGTTACGAAAACTCGAAAACAACAAAGACAAAAAGCGCAAGCAAGACTATATCGTCATGCTTGAAGATGCATACTACAAAGTTTTAGAGGAAGACTTACAAGATGTCGAACATTTAAAAAAGGATGGAAATCCTGAGCAATACAAAACGATTTACGAAATTTATTTAGATTTAGACGCAAGACAAAACGCGATTAAACGTGTTATGCCTTTGCAAATAAATGGTAGAAACCTTGATTTAAAATTCAATGATTATACTTCGGAAATCGTCGACTATAGATATAAGACTTCAGATTATTTAATTGGTCAAGGAATCACACTTTTAGATTCTGAAGACAAATACAATGCTAGAAAAGCCTATGATATCTTTAGTTATATAGAACAAATCAACCCTAACTTTGAAGAGACGAGAAGTCTAATGACTGAAGCTCACAATAAAGGAACAGATTATGTTATGGTTTCTATTGAAAACCAGACTAGACAAATCATTCCACAGCAATTAGAGGCCGATTTATTAAACTTTGATACGTATGGGTTAAATCAGTTTTGGACGGTATATCATGCTAATCCAATTTCCGAAGTCAACTATGACTTTGCCATGCAGTTACAATTAAAACGAATTAATATTTCTCCAGAGCAAGTTAACTCTAGGCAAGAATTAAAGCAAAAAAATATTGTTGATGGATGGAAATACCAAACAGATAGTAATGGTACTATCATGGTTGATAGTCTTGGTAACAAAATTAAGATTGATAAGATTGTTACTATTAGAGCACGATATTTTGAAGTTAATCAATTTAAATCTACGCAAGTTATTGCAGATGTGGTGTACACAGATTTAAAATCAAACCAAACTTTAGATGCTTTTGCTATAGATAGCGAGTTTATATTTGAACATATTTATGCAACTGTTAGAGGAGATAAGAGAGCTTTAAACAGACAAGAACATGAATTAACTAGAAATAGAAGACTTCACTTCCCAAGCGATTCACAAATGGTGTATGATACTGGTGAAGACATTAAATTGAAATTAAAAAACATTATTAACTCTTATAGAATGAGAAGAGGGTAATAGATAACCCATTTTAATAAAAAACGCTCAAAGTAATTTGGGCGTTTTTCATTAAAACATATTCAAAATTCTAATTATTCGCCATATGTAATGTCAGATTAAATGCAAAAATAAACGTTGAAATACCTTAATATGTTAAATGTTATTATATTTTTACCCTGTATTCTAAACTAGATCCAAATCTAAAAATGAAAAAAACACTACTATTAATTACGATTGCAATTACAATAGTTGCATGTAATACGACCAAGAGTATTGAAAAGCAAGTTAATAATGGCAACTATGATATTGCCATTAATGATGCGCTAAGAAAACTCAGTAACAATAAGTCTAAAAAAAGTAAACAAGCCTCCATCCTATTATTAAAAAACGCTTTTAATAAAGCTACAGGTAGAGATTTAGACCAAGTTTCATATTTAGAAAAAGATGCAAATCCTGAAAATTTTGAACGCATTTATGGACTCTACCAAGAATTAAATAATCGGCAAGAACGAATAAAACCTATTCTTCCACTCTATCATGATGGGAATGAAGTAACATTTCAGTTTAATACTTATGATGCGCAAATAATCAAATACAAAGAGGAAACAACAAACTACTTGTATGGTAAGGCAGTTAGTCTATTAAGTACAGACGATAAATTTAATGCAAGACAAGCCTTTGAAGACTTTAAATATATTGACAAAATAAACCCTAATTATAAAGATGTAAATACACTTACAAATGAAGCTTTATATAAAGGTCAAGACATTATTTTATTAACTCTTAAAAATAATACAGAGCAAATCATACCAAAACGATTAGAAACCGATTTATTAAATATAAGCACTTATGGATTAAACGATTTATGGACTGTGTATCATAATGAAAAAGTAGCTAACGTAAATTATGATTATGATTTATCCCTAATTTTCAAAGATATTGTGATATCTCCTGAACAAATAAAAGAGCGTCAAATTATTCAAGAGAAATTAGTTCAAGACGGTTATAAATATGTTTTGGATGAAAATGGTAATGTAACAAAGGATTCCTTAGGTAACGATATAAAAGAAGATAAGTTTATAAAAGTAACATGTGAGTACTTTGAAACACGTCAATTTAAAACGTCTACAATACTTGCTTCTGCAGAATTCAAAGACAATAAAACAAAGCAACTCTTAGATCGTTTTCCTGTAGAAAGCACCTTTCTATTTGAACACTTCTTTGCAACATATCAAGGTGACAAAAGAGCTATAGATGGTGTTTATTTAGATTATATAAGTAATCGTAGGGTTATATTTCCTAATACAGACCAAATGATTTTTGATACAGGTGAGGATTTAAAACTCAGACTCAAAGACATCATTACTGGATACAATTTTAGAGGTTAGAATAAAAAAAACGCTCATATAGACAAAATACTCGTCAAAATATGAGCGCTTTATTTTATACATTATACAAACTTCTCCAAATCTAATTCACTAATCCCTCCATGAGATGCATGAGCAATAGCATTTCCGTTTTTAATAACTAGTAATTGAGGAGATTGATGAATCACTTGAAACTTATAGCCAGTTTCATTAGACACATCTCTGTAACTCAATAAATCTAAATAATACAAATCTAGATTGGCGTCTAACTCATAAGCACTAACAAACTGTTTCATTGCCATTCGGCTAATACCACATGTTGTTGAATGTTTAAATATCACTTGCGTTTTAGTTTTTGATCGCTTTTCAATTTCATTTAACTGGTTAACATCAGTTAAAGCTTGCCAAGGCAATACTTTTTCTTCTTTTGGCTCTGATGAGCTAAACATATTTTTAAATAATCCCATGATATAACTGTCGTTTTAAATGCCTGAACTTACAAAGTTATTCCTTTATAAATTTTAATGTTGTTTTCCTCCCGCTATCAAAAGATAGGCTTATAAAATAAACGCCTGCTTTAAGAGAAGATGTATCGTACATTAGATTCTGGTTATCAATAACATATTGTTTTTCAAAAATAATACGACCACTAATATCAGATACTAACACTTTGGTTTTAGAATTTACTAATTGATTCGTTTCTATATACAAATTGCTTTTTACTGGATTTGGAAAGAATTTCAAGTTATCAGTCTCAATATCTGTTATCGATAAAGAACTTTCTTGATATACTCTAACATAATCAATTTCCATCTCATCTTGGACAAAGCCTGGTTGAATATCTCCTCCTAAACTTCCACCCATTGCAACATTTAATAAAATGTAGAACTCTTGATTAAATGGATTTACTGTATCCATCTGGTTAATCAAAACATCATCCATGTATATCTTCATATTATTTTCACTCCATTCTAAAGCATAAATATGCCAATTTTGAGAGGTATCTGTGTTTGTTCTAGCTACACTATTACTATTGTACTCATAACCATTACCATTATCCCAATGCCATGTCGCTAAAATTTGAGTTTTTGCCACATTAGGTTCCATGATATCAATTTCGCCACACAAAGGCCATGAAGTGCTTCCAAACCCTTCATTATCCCAATATCCTCCATCTTCGTTTACATTTTTACCCAATAACCAAATTGCTGGCCAAGTACCAGCAATAGATGGCAATTTAGCTCGTACTTCTACGCGACCATATTGAAATGAGAATTTTGAATTTAACCTAGCTGAAGTATATTGTTTCGTATGACCTTGATCTGTGAAGGATTCACCTTTTGCCATAATTTTCAAACTCCCATTATCCAAAAATGAATTATCCACACTGTTCGTATAATGTTGTTCTTCACCATTTGCCCAACTATCTCCTGCAATCAATTGAGTTTGCTGAAACCACTTAGCCGCATCAATGTTGCCTGAGCCTTCAAATTCATCAGACCAAACCAGGTTATCGTAAATCGGACTATTATCTACCGAATCAAAATACAATACATCATCTAAATATGCCAAAACATGATCATTATTGTTTTCGTCATTAACTTGAATGATAACTCTACTAAAATCTGTTCTATCAATTGGAGGAAGAGAATTTGGGTCTAAATTTTGATAAAAATCATTTTCAAAATCGAAAGTAACCGTTTGCCATTCATTCAAAAGTATTGGCTTTATTATTTCACTTTGAGTCATCCAAGGAAACTCGATGCTCTTATCTTGAAGCTTTAATGAAATTTGATTGGTTTGATTTCCTGTTAAACCATTTGAAGGCACATATATTTTTAAGCTAAATGAATTTTTAGTAGTAAGATCAAAATTGGTAGTTGTATCAAACTGAACATTGGCATATTGTCCACCAACATCATGATATTCTAAAACAGTATTAGAGGTATTAATTCCTTGTTGATAAGGATTAGAATAATTGGTATTCATATTACAATTATCTCCATACCAAGATGAAATGCTTCCAGAACCTTCAAAGTCGTCTTCAACAACTTGAGCATTAAGATTGAGAGTGAACAGAAATACTAGTAGGTACAAATAACGCATAGAGGCTTTTTTAACAAATATATCGTCAAGATTCTATATTCACTAAAATTCTAACCATACACAACCTATACAAGATTCGTATATTATGTTAAAAACTAATCAAAACGACAAAATGTCTGTAAAACAAACAACTAAAGTGACTTTTTGTCGTTTATTTCTTACATTTTACTATTGGTAAGATTATTGACTTGTGATTGCTATAACAATAAATTAAATGATTAATGTCATTCCTAATAATAGAGGATCTTATTAATTTAGATTCTCCAGTTAATTCGAAATAAGAATCATTAAAACCAAAAAATAATGAACTTTAATAATTATACAATAAAATCCCAAGAAGCCATACAGCAAGCGCAACAGCTCGCTCAAAGTTTAGGGCATCAACACATAGAAAATGAGCATATCATAAAAGCCATCTTTGAAGTTGATGAAAATGTATTGCCATTCATTCTAAAGAAATTGAATGTCAACATCGATATTTTAAAATTGGCTCTAGATAAACAACTCGAAAGTTTCCCAAAAGTATCTGGAGGTGATTTAAATATATCTAGAGACGCAAGCAAAGCGCTTAACGAAGCATCTATCATTGCTAAAAAAATGAATGATGATTACGTTTCAGTAGAACACTTAATACTAGCGATTTTTAAGTCTAAGAGCAAGATTGCTCAAATGCTAAAAGATCAAGGTGTTACTGAAAAAGGGCTAAATGCAGCGATTGATGAGCTAAGAAAAGGTGATCGAGTCACCTCTCAAAGTCAAGAAGAAACTTATAACTCGCTTAATAAATATGCGAAAAATCTAAATCAATTAGCAAAAGACGGAAAACTAGATCCTGTAATTGGTCGTGATGAAGAAATTAGAAGAATTCTTCAAATTTTATCACGTAGAACCAAAAACAACCCAATTTTAGTTGGTGAACCAGGAACGGGTAAAACTGCAATTGCAGAAGGTTTAGCCCATAGAATTGTAGATGGCGATATTCCAGAAAACTTAATAGATAAGCAAATCTATGCACTTGATATGGGAGCACTAATCGCTGGTGCAAAATTTAAAGGTGAATTTGAAGAACGACTCAAAGCTGTTATTAAAGAAGTCACAGATAGTGATGGTGATATCGTTTTATTTATTGACGAAATTCACACACTTGTTGGTGCTGGAGGCGGACAAGGTGCTATGGACGCAGCAAACATATTAAAACCAGCTTTAGCAAGAGGAGAACTTCGCGCCATTGGTGCAACAACCTTAGATGAATATCAAAAATATTTCGAAAAGGATAAGGCCTTAGAGCGTCGTTTTCAAAAAGTGATGGTTAATGAACCTGATACAGAAAGTGCTATTTCTATCCTACGTGGTATTAAAGAAAAGTACGAAACACATCACAAAGTTCGTATTAAAGACGAAGCGATTATTGGTGCTGTAGAACTTTCAGAACGATACATAACAAACCGTTTTCTACCAGATAAAGCTATTGATTTAATGGATGAAGCTGCGGCTAAACTGCGTATGGAAATCAACTCTAAGCCAGAAGAATTAGATGTGTTGGATCGTAAAGTTATGCAACTCGAAATTGAGATTGAAGCTATTAAACGTGAGAAAGATGAAGTGAAGTTAAAATCTCTACGTGCAGATTTAGCAAATATTAAAGAAGAACGTAACGAGATTAATGCAAAATGGAAAAGTGAAAAAGAAGTTGTTGATAATATACAATCAACAAAATCAAACATAGAAGAGTATAAATTAGAAGCAGAACGTGCCGAGCGTGATGGTGACTACGGAAAAGTTGCTGAAATTCGCTACGGAAAAATTAAAGAAGCGCAAGAGACTCTAGAAAAATATCAAAATGAACTCAAAGAAAATCAATCTGAAAGCTCGTTGATTAAAGAGGAAGTCACTTATGAAGACATTGCAGAAGTTGTCGCAAAATGGACAGGTATTCCTGTAACCAAAATGCTACAGGGTGATCGTGAGAAACTTCTAAAACTAGAAGATGAATTGCATAAACGCGTAGTTGGTCAAGAAGAAGCTATTACTGCTGTAAGTGATGCTGTAAGACGCTCTAGAGCAGGTTTGCAGAACCCAGAAAAACCAGTAGGAACGTTTCTTTTCTTAGGAACTACAGGTGTTGGTAAAACAGAGCTTGCCAAAGCGTTGGCAGAATACCTCTTTGATGATGAAAATGCAATGACGAGAATAGATATGAGTGAATATCAAGAAAGTCATAGTGTAAGTCGCTTGGTTGGTGCACCTCCAGGATATGTTGGTTATGATGAAGGCGGACAATTAACCGAAGCGGTTAGACGTAAACCCTATTCTGTGGTATTACTGGATGAAATTGAGAAAGCACATCAAGACACCTTTAATATCTTATTACAAGTGTTAGACGAAGGTCGATTAACAGACAATAAAGGACGTGTGGCAGATTTCAGAAATACGATAATTATTATGACTTCAAATTTAGGAAGTCAAATCATACAAGAGCGTTTTGAAGCAACAAAAGATGTTAAGTCAGCAATTGAAGCAGCAAAAGTGGATGTATTAGGATTATTAAAACAAAGTGTTCGTCCAGAGTTTTTAAATAGAATTGATGACACCATTATGTTTACACCATTAACAAGAGGTAATATCAAAGATATTGTTGGTTTACAATTAAATGGTTTACAAAAGATGCTAATAAAACAAGGGATTACTTTTGACGCAACACCAGAAGCTATTTCATATTTAGCT
>CAJQOA010000175.1 GCA_905479815.1 uncultured Psychroserpens sp. | reverse complement strand
TGTCCGTTTATAACATAAGTGCTAAGCAATAATGCTAAATCTGTACCTTGAATCTTACCAAAGTATGTGGAATTTTTCAAAGATTCAAACGCACTCAAATTAGGATTAAATTCGATGGTGTTTGCAATATCGGCAAACGTGAAATTGATAAATGAAGCCTCTTTTATATCAATTACACTTTTATCTGAATTGATGTAATGGTTAATAATAGAATCTATTTTAACAGTTACACTTTCTCTTGCAGATGACATGAGGTGAAGTTCTCTAAGATCTGACTGGACACCATTTGCAATGCTTTGTAACACATCATTTAATTCTTCCTTTTGAATTTTAGAGTCATTCCAATTACTTATCTGAAGTGCGATAAGAATTCCTATAACGACAAGGATAATTTCACCTATGGCATATTTAAAGTATTT
Source organism: uncultured Psychroserpens sp. (assembly GCA_905479815.1). Lineage (GTDB taxonomy): Bacteria > Bacteroidota > Bacteroidia > Flavobacteriales > Flavobacteriaceae > Psychroserpens. The sequence continues at coordinate 11,249 of CAJQOA010000175.1, read as the reverse complement.
GGATGTTTTGTTTTGATCTAAAAGATCACGCCTGATTCTTCTAAAAAATTTTATCATTGGTTCATTGGTTGGTCAATATCAAATCTAATGCAATTGATGTAATTATGTATCAATCACTTATCTAAATAATAAACAAGTTAGCTCGTTTTTTTTAAATAATCTCTCAATAGGTCAAACTGAGTGATCTCAAAATAAAAAATCAGTATTAATGAATAAATTAAGTACTCAACCTCATATTACAACTACAATCTATAGCATATCATAAATAACAAAGTGCCAATTGGATTGTACAGGCACTAAAGAATAATTACCAGATATCGTTTGTATGCGATCTCCCCAAATAATAACCTCAAAACCTCTTTTACTTTGATTTCTATACGCTATTGAAGTAATGACGAAATCTGGTCCATCTTCACCATAATTCTCGGCTGTTAATTGAATAATGTAGTTATTATCACAAACCAAACGTTTTGGAAGTGATACCGTATAACCGATGTCTTGTCCTGGCCCAAATATGTTTCCTGGTCTAATTACAGGCTTAATACTAATGCCTGGGGTGGCTCTTAAAATCTTACCATCTCTTGCTACTTTTCCCATAGCAATCATTTGTGGAATACGCTGACTCATAACTATTTATTTAATTGATTTCTAACAAGTTAAAGATAAATCAAATACAAACACGATACAATACGTAGAACTACGTATATTCAAAATAGAAAAATCTAGTAACAAAATAATACTTAAAACGTCTACATCTTATAAACCATCACATATGAAAACGTACTTAACCATAGGATTTACTTTGATGCTCTGTTCTTTTTTAAATGCTCAAGACATAACTGCTAAAATCATAGATAGTAATACCAAAGCTGCTATCCCTTTTGTTGCCGTGCAAACCGCAGCATATAAAGGTGTCATTTCTAATGAAGAAGGTGAGTTTATAATTAATCTAGAAGATGTAGATTCTAATACTATCGAGCTCTCATGCTTAGGTTACCAAACCTTAACAATACCCCTTGAAGACTTAGAATCTAACAACTATATCATCCAATTAGAACCTGCAATAAACGAGCTTAACATTATCTATCTCACCAATACTAAGCCTAATGTAGACTCTATTATATCTAGAGTCAATAAGAACCTTATCAAGAATTACAAGAGTGATGCTTTGAGCTATAATTTTTTCTATAGAGAAACGTCATATACCGATTTTGAGAATCTTGATTTAAAAATTAAAAAATCATCTAAAGTTAAAAAACGTCAATTAACAGAAGCAAATGATAAACTTGCCAAAATGGGTAATGGGATTATGAATGGAAATTTTGTATACTTCACAGATTATTCTGGAACATTAAACGTCATGGACGATAGTTTAAAGAAGCTCAATGTTGACAAAGCCACTAAAATTATTAATTCAAATAACAATGTGTCTTTAGAGGCTATTCAAAAAAACGCTCAAAACACAGTCTTAACATATTTAGACACTACGTTAACCTATAAATTAAAAACGGGATTATTTAAAATTGAAGATTCGCTATCACTAAATGATGACAATGAAGATGAGCAAGATCTAGATGAGTTTAAGATTAACGATTTGAAAGAAAACACACTATCTGTATTACAAAAGTCTCAAATAGACAGAAGCGGTATGCTTAAAAAAATTCTAAATGCAGATACTTATGAATACAAGCTAGAAAACGCTAGTATAGCGAATGGAGAAACGATCTATTTAATTACCTTCCAACCTAGAAGATCATCTGCACATTTCACTGGAAGCTTGTACGTATCTGAAGACACCTATGGTGTTCTAAAATTAGACTATCGCTATGCAAAAGGAAAAAAAGGCGAGAAACTTAACTTAAAACTCCTTTTTGGTATAAAATATATTGAAAACGTTAATACAGGAACGATCATCTATCAACAGAACAATGAAGATATTTATGAGCCTCGCTATATAAAAAGTGAGTCTGGTCAATACTTTTATCTCAACAGGCCCTTAAAATTCATAGAAAACAGCTCTGATAGAGATAAAACCACGTTTAATTTTAAAATTGTTGGAAATATGATATCTCGAGAAGAACTCCTCTTCTCCTCTATTAATGCATTGGACCGTTTGGTATTTGACACCCTTGTAGAAAAAGAGGTCATTACCTATGAGGTTTTAAGAAAATACGATGCTAGCACTTGGAGTGGAAAACAAACACTTGCGCCATCAGTAGAACTGAAGACCTTTGATGGAAATAAGGATTAAAAAAAAAACCATATATTTGAATATATACTGCCTAACAACATAAATTCTACACAGAATTGGTAGTAAGACCATGATATGAAAGAATTATCTGATTATGAACTATGGGAATCTCTTAAAAAGGGAGACCTAAAAGCGTTTTCTACTCTTTTTAAAGTATTCTACCCGCTTTTACATAATTACGGTTTAAAAATTTCTAATTACAACACACAACTCACAGAAGATTCATTGCAAGACTTTTTCATTTATGTATACGAGCATAGAAAAAATTTATCATCTTTAAATACCATTCAACCTTATTTATATACCGCATTTAGAAGGCACTTATTAAAAGATATTAAAAAATCATTAAAAATTGTTGATTCAAATTCTAACGATGATTTTTTCGTAGATATTAGTTTTTCTGCGGAAGATCTAATGATTAAGCAAGAAATAGAAGATTTTAAAAACCTTAATTTACCTCTACTATTGAATAGACTACCAAATCGTCAAAAAGAAATACTATATCTTAAATACTATAGCAATCTTGGTAATGAAGATATTTCCGAAGTCATGGGGATAAATTATCAAAGTGTATCTAACTTAATTCACAAGGGTATAAAGGCGCTCCGCCAAGATGCATACGTAAACAAACTACTAAAAAATATTAATTAACAAATTTTTGAAAATTATAGGGTATTAATTATTAATTTTGGCCTTATATATATAAGTATCAGTTGCAATACAACCCCAAGTAACTAAAATGAGCTATGATTAGTAAGGAATATAATAATATAGAGGAATTTGTTAATGATCCCTCATTTATTAATTGGGTAAACAAAAGTCAATTGACTGATGTTAAATTTTGGGATCATTGGATCTATCAAAACCCAAATAAAAAACAAATGGTGTTAGATGCTAAAGACATTGTTTTAGGCCTTAGCTTCAATAAAGTAACACTATCTGAAGACAAAGTAAATACCGAATGGGATAAGTTTGAACAAATAATTAATAAGAACTCTCAGGAGGTTTCTTATAAAATTCCATTTTATAAAAACAGACAATTTCAAAGTATTGCTGCTACACTAATCTTATTTATTGCGATATCTACTGCATATTTTTCTAATAAGTCAACTACAATTATTCATAAGGCTGCGTTTGGTGAAATATCTGATATTAAATTACCAGATGGGACTCGAGTAAAATTAAATTCTAATTCTACATTATCCTATGATGATTCTAATGTAAGAGAAGTCTTTTTGGAAGGTGAAGCTTATTTTGATGTTGAAAAAAAACCAACAACAAAGGCTAAGTTTATTGTAAAAACTAATGATTTAGATATTATGGTTTTTGGAACTTCGTTTAACGTTAATAATCGCAAATCAATCACAAAAGTATTTCTTGAAGAAGGAAGCATTAGTCTAACGCTTAAAAACGGTACAGAGAAAAAAATGATACCTGGTGACTTGATTTCTTATTCTTATGATGACAATCGTATTATTGAAGAAACAACGTTAATACGAGCAGAATTGCAAACATCCTGGAAGAATGGGTCTTTAATTTTTGATAGATCAACCTTAGAAACTGCGATGCAAAAAATTGAGGACACCTATGGAATTGGTTTTGTTTTTAATGATGATAGTATTAAAGAAACATTAATTACCGGAGCAATACCTACTCAAAATCTAGATATTTGTATTAAAACTATTGAAAAATCTGCTAAAGTTTCAATTGTAAATAAGGATAATAAGTTATACATTCACAAAAACTAGACATTAATAGCAGTAAATGTATGACCAGAGATTTTCAAAGTTAACCTTGATTCTTATCATGGTTATGACTTGTGCGACAAGCGCAATAAGTCAAAACGTTGAAAATCAAAAATTAACAACTTTTCTTTCTCAATTAAGTGAGCAGCACAAAGTCTTTTTTACCTATGATGCCGATTTACTTACAACTACATACATAGATACTTCTAAAATAAACAGTGAAGATCTAGAGGATATCATTGCATATCTTAGAATGCAAACCAAACTCAATTTTGATAATTTAGGTAATAACTATTATGTCATTTATGATAACTCTAAAAAAGGTATAGCTTCCGTAGAAATTGCAAAAAAAAGACTAAGTGAAACTATTGCAACAATCTCTGATTCTAACACTAATTCAGAATCTATAATTAAAGGAAAAATTGTTAATGATTTTAATCAACCAATATCAGGAGTTAATATTACTGAGAACGGATCTCTAAATGGATGCTATACAGATGCTAATGGTGATTTCACTTTGATTACTACATCTTCAGAAAACTTAAAACTCAATATCAGTCATGTTGGTTATCTTACTAAAATTATTGACGTTACTAAGGGTAGCGACTTAAATATTATCTTAGAACTTGGCGGGAATTTGAAGGAGATTCAAATTGTAGGTTCAAGAAATAGTAATAGATCACCTGTAGATACACCCTCTGCGATTGACATTATACCTCTAGAAAATGTGATTAATAAAACTGGGCAAGTTGAAATTAATCAAATTCTACAATATGCAGTGCCTTCTTTTAATGCCTCAAAACAATCTGGTGCAGATGGTGCAGACCATGTTGTTCCTGCGACCCTAAGGGGTTTAGGGCCTGATCAAACCTTAGTACTTATTAATGGAAAAAGAAGACACCAATCCTCTCTAATTAATTTATATGGAACACGAGGTAGAGGAAACACTGGAACAGATTTAAACGCTATTCCTGCCTCTGCAATAGACAAAATTGAAGTGTTAAGAGATGGTGCATCTGCACAGTATGGATCAGATGCTATTGCTGGTGTTATCAATATTGTTCTAAAGGAAGATGTAAACACATTTAATGGGAACCTAACTTATGGTTTTTATAATGCCAACGCCAAAGGAGAGTTCACCAATCCAACATCAGGTACAGATGGAAACACCATAAAATTATCTGGTAATTATGGTATAAAAATTTCAGAAAATGGTTTTATTAATTTAACAACAGAATACCTAACAACAGACCATACCTTTAGACCTGGAGCTACCTTTAGAGAAAAATATGGAAATGCTAGATTAAATGAATACAATGTATTTCTAAACTCTAAAATAGCCATTAATGAGCATTCACATTTTTATGCTTTTGGAGGCTTTAGTTATAGAGATTCAGAATCTTTTGCTTTTACAAGAAGTCCAGATAGCCCAAGAAATGTATTAGACATATATCCAAACGGTTTTAATCCTTTAATAACAGCTCAAATTAGTGATAAATCTATTTCTACCGGTTTTAAGACAAAATTGAAAGGATGGAACATTGATATCAACAACACGTTTGGGAGTAATAATTTTCATTATTATATTAAAGAAACATTAAATGCTACCTTAGAGTTTAGTTCTCCAAGAAGTTTTGATGCTGGTGGACATATTTTAAATCAAAATACAACTAGTGCAAACTTTTCAAAGTTTTATAAAAATTACTTAAGCGGAATAAATATTGCCTTCGGAACAGAATATCGAATTGAGAATTATAAAATTTTTGCTGGTGAAACTGGTTCTTATGCAGCATATGATGTTAATGGGAATGTTGTTGACCAAAATACAGATCCTGATGATTTAGTAACCTCTAATGGTGTTATTCGTCCTGGAGGTTCTCAAGGTTTCCCTGGGTATTCATCAGAAAATGTAGTAGATCAGACACGAACAAATCTAGCTTTATACTTAGATACTGAATTTGATTTTACAACAAAATTCATGTTAGGGATTGCTGGACGCTATGAAAAGTATAGTGATTTTGGCAACACGTTTAACATGAAATTCTCTTCCAGATTTAAAGCAAGTGATAATTTTAATCTAAGAGCAACTTTTAGCTCAGGTTTTAGAGCGCCTTCATTAGCACAAATTTATTATAATTCAACATTTACAAATTTCATTGGAGGTTTCCCTTCAGAATCTTTATTAGAACCTAATAATAGCTCAATAACTAGAAGTTTTGGTATTGGTAATTTGATAGAAGAAAAAACAATTAATGGAAGCATTGGCTTCACAGCCAAAATTGACAATTTCAAAGCAACTATTGATACTTACTTAGTTAACATTAAAGATAGAATTATCTTGACAGGAAACTTTGATGCCTCAGACTTAGCATCAAATATAAGTGATGCTCAATTTTTTGCAAATGGCGTAAACACAAATACGATTGGCCTAGATGCTATACTTACTTGGAAAAAGAGTATTGAGAACAACACCTTTCTTATTTCTTTTGCTAGTAATATTAATAATATGAGTATCAGTAAAATCTTAAATAAAGATTTGGATGAGGAAACCTTCTTTGGTAAACGTGATCAATTTTTTTTATTAGCATCTGCTCCTAAGTATAAATCAAGTTTTAACATATTCTATTCTAATCAAAAAATTGATGCTAGTCTTGTTCTAACTCATTTTAGTAAGGTGACACTAATTGATTGGCAAATTGCTAGACCTCTTTTGTCTGAAGACCCAAATTCATTATATATTGACGAAGCAGATAGGTTAAAAAAAGCGACTGACGTCTATCAACCTAAAACAATTTTAGATCTAAGTGTTGGATACAACTTAACAAAACAAACAGCTCTTAGATTAGGCGCTAATAATATATTTAACACGTATCCCACTGTACAACAAAGCAGTTGGACAGATGGAGGTGGTTCTTGGGATTCTGTGCAGATGGGAGCCAGTGGATCTTTCTATTATTCTAAAATCACCTATAAATTCTAAAAAAATACTCGCCAACAAACAACTAAACCACAGTGTTTTATATGATTTTTTAACAAAAATTTAAATATTTTAGAGTATAAATCAAGAGCAACAGTCTTATATCTATATAAGGCTGTTTTTTTGTTTCCAAAATAGTAGCCATAAAATAATTCATTAACTAACTCAATATTTTATGAAAAAAATTATTCTTATTCTTTTATTTACTTTAAGCTCCTTTGCGCTTTTTGCCCAACAGACAATTACTGGAAAGGTACTAGACGCAGATGGTGTTGCAATTCCAGGAGTAAATATCCTTGAAAAAGGCACCTCTAATGGAACAACGTCAGATTTTGACGGTAACTTTACGATTTCTGCTCAATCTGACGGAATTTTAGTGTTTAGCTATGTTGGTTATAACACAAAAGAAGAATCTATTAATGGTCGATCTCAAATTAATGTTGCACTTGCTGAAGGTGAATCATTAGATGTGATTGTTTTAGTAGGTAGTCGTACAGCTCCAAGAAGTAATGCAGATACTCCTCTACCTGTAGATATACTTCCTTCTAAGGATTTAAAGTCTACTGGACAAGCTACTTTTGATAAAGCGTTACAATATAGAATACCATCTTTTAATACGGTTCAAACACCTGTAAATGATGCAACGTCTTTATTAGATCCATATGAAATTAGAAATATGGGACCAAGTAGAACATTGATTCTTATTAATGGTAAACGTAAAAACTTAAGTGCATTATTATACACACAAACGTCTCCAGGACGTGGAGAAACTGGTGCAGATATTTCTGCAATACCAACAGATGCTATTAAAGAAGTTCAAATCTTACGAGATGGTGCTTCTGCTCAATATGGATCTGATGCCATTGCAGGTGTAATGAACATTATTCTTAAAGATAATATTGGAGATGGTTCTGCAACAATTAGAACAGGTATGACTTCTGAAGGTGATGGAGAAATGTTTGGATTTAGTGTAAACAATGGTAGCCCAATCGGAGACGATAAAGGATTCATTAACTATACTATTGATTTATCTAAAGTTAACCAATCTAATAGACCAGGAACTGTTAATGCTGAAGGTGAAGCTGCAGATTTTGGTGCAGATTTAGCAGTTGTTCAAGAATTTTTATCTAGAAGACCAGATGCTGGAAATATTAATGGATCTCCAGAAACTGCCGCTGCAAAATTCTTAATAAATAGTGGTATCGATTTAAGTGAGCAAACTGAACTTTATTTTAATGCTGCTTATGTCTATAAAAAAGTAAATAGTTTTGCAAATTACAGAACACCATATTGGAGAACTGTAGATGCATTTCCTTATTTAGCAGATTTCTTTCCTGGAGACCATCCAACAAACGCTGGTGGTTATGATGGATATGTACCAACATTTGAAGGTGATTTAAGTGATTACAATGGTACAATTGGATTAAGATCTAAAATAAACGATTGGAATTTAGACTTAAGTTTTACTACAGGTGGAAACACACAAACTTATAAAGTAAATAATTCTCATAATAGAAATGAGGTTTTTGCAGCAAACTTCAATCCTGATACTGGTGAATTTGAACCAGTGGCATTATACCAAGAAAACAGTCCTGTATCTTTTGATCCAGGTGGAACACGTTTTTCTCACAATGTAGGTAATATTGATATTTCAAGATTACTATCTGATAAAGTTAGTATTGGTCTTGGAGCTGAGTTTAGAACTGAGAACTTTGAAGTTATTGAAGGTGGTTTAGCATCTTATGATGGTGGTGGAGCAGATTCATTTGCAGGTAATACGCCTCAAAATTCTGGTAAATGGAACCGTTATAACATTGGTGGATATTTTAGTTTAGACTATGATGTAAGTGAAGACTTTCTATTAAGTGGTACTATTAGAACTGAAAACTATTCAGATTTTGGTAACGCTTTCGTTTACAAATTAAGTACACGTTACAAGTTAAGTGATAAATTAACTGCTAGAGCATCTATTTCTACAGGATTTAGAGCACCTACATTACACCAAATTTATACTCAAAAATCACAATATAGCTTCGTTCCTGGACAAGGAATACAAGTTGGTGGTTTAGTAAATAATGTATCTCCAGAAGCTTCGCTATTAGGATTAGCTAAGTTAGATGCTGAAAAATCAAATAACTTTACAATTGGGTTAGGTGGAAAAATAACTAAACAATTCTCTTTTACACTTGATTACTACAATATTACTGTAGAAGATAGAATCGTATTAGGTTCTGAAGTTACTCCTCCTGCAGGTCCTGCTTTTGAAGGGCTTTCAGATTTAAGTTTCTTTGCTAATGCAATAGACACTAAAACATCTGGTTTAGATGTTGTTTTGAGTTACAAGAACATTGAATTAGGTAATGGTGAATTAGATTTAAACTTATCAGGAAACTATACAATTACCAATGAAAGAGATGGTGCTGTCAAAAATCCTGCATTTGTTGAAGCTAACGGACAATCTATTGTTAATGATACACAAGAAGCTTTATTCTTTACGTCTAGACCTGAAACTAAATGGATTTTAGGTGCTAACTATGATATTGGTAAATTTGGCTTTAATTTAAACAACACTTACTTTGGTAAAACGACTTTCAAGCAACAAGGTATGAGTGCAGATTTAAGAACAGAGTTTACACCAAAAATCGTAACAGATTTAGGTGTTAATTACAATGCTTCTGAGAAATTGACATTGTCTTTAAATCTTAATAACTTATTAAATGTATTGCCTGAGTGGAGTTTCAAAGCTGAAAACGCAGCTGGTGAAGCATTAATTAATGATACGACAATAACATCTACTGGTTTAACACAAATTCAAAATGAGTCTAACTTAATAACGTTCAACCAACGTTATTCTCAAATGACTTATGATGGTTATCACTTTAGCCAATTAGGTACTATGTTTAACTTATCTCTGAATTACAAATTTTAATATTTGAGTTTTGATTGTAAAAGTGCTGCTCACATTGTTGAGTAGCACTTTTTTTTTGTTTATATTTTAAATATGAAAAGTTTATATACAAATGGTTTTGAACATCTTTATGATGACATGTACCAAACATTTATTGACTATCAAGAAGAATTCAATTTCTATAGCTCAATAATCTTACAATATAAAAAGAAGTCTGTTTTAGAAATTGGCTGTGGCACTGGGAATCTAGCTAAATTTTTTATTGCATCTGCTTTAAAATACATAGGACTTGATTTAAGTCAGGATATGATAAACGTTTCACAAAAAAGAAACCCAACAGGAACATTTATCAATAACGATGTAACTTCATTTAAACTAGACAACAAGATAGACTCCATAATTATTACAGGACGTACTACAAGCTATTTTTTGAATAACCAAACTGTTACAGACGCCTTAAAGGCGATACATAGCAACCTTAATAAAGATGGTATATTATGTTTTGATTTTATCGATGCCTCTCGATTCTTTTTAGAAATTAAAGGTGGTAAATCAATATCTCATCAAGCAATTATTGATAAAAAACATTATGTAAGAGAAAGCTATATTAAAGAGAATACCACATTAGACAACATGATGTTTGATTGGGACGCAAAATATTATAAAATTCAAGGGGATAATAAAACACATTTAACAACTGATACCTCTACAGTAAGAGCTTTCACAAAAAATGAATGGGAATTACTATTAGCGCTCAATAATTTCGAGCTCATAGAGTGTATTGATAGAAAAAGTTATGCCTTTGACACCTATGTGGTGGTTGCAAGAAAAATGTAATGACTTATTCAGGGTGCATAAAACGTTGCTTTCCAAGTAAAACCTCTTCAGTTTCTACATGCTCATCATCAGGTACACAACAATCTACAGGACAAACTGCTGCACATTGTGGCTCTTCATGAAACCCTTTACACTCCGTACATTTATCTGGCACTATATAATAAACCTCGTCACTAATTGGCTCTTGAGCATCATCAGCATCTACAGCTTTACCATTTGGCAAAACAACACTTCCCTTTAAACTCGTGCCATCATTATATCTCCAATCATCTGCACCTTCATATATTGCTGTGTTTGGACATTCTGGTTCACATGCTCCACAGTTAATACATTCGTCTGTTATAATAATTGCCATAGTAATTAATCTTTTTTGTTTGCGTAAATTTGCAATTGCAAAAATAAAGCCAAAACATCGTATAACCAAACTCAGCATGGATTTACAACAAAGAATTAACGCATTTGTAAAATTAGGACGTTTTTTAAGTCAGTTTTCTTCGGAAGAATTTGAAAAAAAAGACCATGTCGAACATA
>CAJQOA010000174.1 GCA_905479815.1 uncultured Psychroserpens sp. | reverse complement strand
AACCTGCATCAGCTAATACTTTAGTAATAGCAGCAGTTAAAGTTGTTTTACCGTGATCTACGTGTCCAATAGTACCTATGTTAAGGTGTGGTTTTGAACGATCGAAAGTTGCCTTTGCCATGTTTAATTTATTTTAATCTTAATTATTATTAGTATTCAATTTAATTCTTAATTCAAAAAAAAAAGAGCCAATGACGAGAATTGAACTCGTGACCTCTTCCTTACCAAGGAAACGCTCTACCCCTGAGCTACACCGGCTTTAAAGGTTTTTCTAAACAGAAACGTTTACTTATCAATCAAATGAACTCGAAAGTTCATTTGATTTAGAGCGAGAGACCGGGTTCGAACCGGCGACATTCAGCTTGGAAGGCTGACGCTCTACCAACTGAGCTACTCTCGCATTATTTACAACTATCTTACTAGTTGAAGGTTTCAAAATATTGTGGGGAGAGCAGGATTCGAACCTGCGAAGACGTAGTCAGCAGATTTACAGTCTGCCCTCGTTGGCCGCTTGAGTATCTCCCCATTTTAAAGAACTTTTGCTAAAAACAACTTTCGTTTTTCTTAGACTTTTTTAGAGCCGATGGAGGGACTCGAACCCACGACCTGCTGATTACAAATCAGCTGCTCTAGCCAGCTGAGCTACATCGGCTTTTCTATAACTTTTACACTATAAAAAAAGCCCGCTATTTCTAACGGACTGCAAATGTAAAGATTTATTTATTTATTCAAAACATTTTTTGAAAAAAATTATCACATATGTGTTCTTAATTTTTCTTTTCTTCGTTTTAACTGTCTTTCTAGCGATGAAACTGCCATATCTGCGCCTTCTTCAAATGTTTTACATTGTTTTTTTACAATAAAACTATCCCCTGGAACTTTAACTCGAGCTTCAAAAATTTTATTTTCTTTATCACTAGTGTTTTCAACTTTTAAATATACATCAGATTGTATGACCTTATCATAGTACATATCTAATTTATCCATACGATTTTGAATAAAGTCAATTAGCTTTTTGTCTGCATTAAAATTTACAGCTTGTGTGTTTACCTTCATGTTCGTTCTTTTATTAGGTTAGACAATATTACTTTTTACTTCTAGGATGCGTGTTTGAATACACTTTTTTCAATTCTGCTATACTATTATGAGTATAGATTTGAGTTGCTGCTAGACTTGAATGTCCAAGAAGTTCTTTTACAGCATTTAAATTTGCACCTTGATTAAGCAAGTGAGTCGCAAATGAGTGCCTCAATATGTGTGGACTTCTCTTAACTTTACTAGATACCTTACTAAAGTAATCATTTATAATTCTGTAAACAAGAGTTTCATAAATTTTAACCCCTTTTTTAGTTAAAAACAAATAAGAGTCATCAAGGATATCTTCTAACTCCTTTCTTAGATTTAAGTACGTTTTTAATGTTTCTATAACAGAATCTAATAATGGAATTAGTCGTTCTTTTTTTCGTTTACCTAGAACTTTTAATGTTTTGTTTGACATGTCAACATCAGAAACTTTGAGTTGCACAAGTTCTATACGACGTATTCCTGTTGCATAAAACAGTTCTATAATTAATCTATTTCTTAATCCTTCAAAATCTGTTACAGAATTAAGCTCATCTAAAACTTGTTGCATTTCTGCTTCTGAAAACGGTACTTGAATTTTCTTACTCACCTTTAAAGCCTTATGCTTATTCAAAGGGTTTACAGTAATTACATTAATTTTTAGAAGAAATTTGTAATACGTATTAAGTGAAGATGTTTTTCTATTTATACTTCGGTTTGAAATATCACTTTCAACCAAACTTACAATCCAATTTCTTATTTGTTGGTAGTTGACATCATCTATTGTATTCATTTCAAATTCTAGTTGAATGAATTTTTGAAAAGCACCTAAATCGGCTAGATAAGCTTTGAGTGTTAGCTTTGAATAGTTTTTCTCTAGTAAGAGGTAATCTGAAAATGCTTTTAATGACATGTTATAAAATTTCCGAAGAATGTAGTATAAATTAAAAGTACAACCTTTTTTTGGATACCTACTTTAGTATAGAGCAAAAAAAATCCTGCTTAAAAAAGCAGGATTAATATTTAAAAAAAGCAATTCTTATAACGCCTCTTGATCTCTTAAACCTTGAACGTATTGTGCTTTTTGAACTTGCGATCTACGTGCGACAGATGGTTTTGTAAATTGCTTACGCTCTTGCAACTGGTTTTTAACCGTTGTCTTTACAAACTTTCGCTTGTAACGCTTTAGCGCTCTATCTATATTTTCTCCTGATTTTATTGGAATTATTAACATAGTTCTTAACCTCCTCTCTTTTAAAATTTTTAAGGCTGCAAATATAAAAACTAATTTAAAATGTCCTACTATTTTTTTTCAAAATTTAGTTTAGTCTTTAAATAAAGACGCTCTTTGGCTTAAATCTTGAATCAATTTTTCATCTTCTTCACTTTCTAGCAGTACATTATAATTTTTCCAGAATGTCTTATCATAAGGTTTAGGTGAGAAGATATCCATATCCCATTCGCCATCGAGTTTCATTTTAATAACTTCCTTATCTAAGATAATTTCTGAAAACAGAATCTCTTGAACCGTGTAATAATAACGTTCTTCTTTATTGTAACGTTCCTTCTCTTCATCGCTAACCTTTTGATCTGTCTTAAAACCAACATTGACAAGCTTAGGCGTTTCGTAATAAATATAATTAGGATACATTTTATCTTGATACTCCATGTATGTCATCACTAATTTGTGATTAACCTGTGTATCAAACAAACGTTTACTTCTTATTTTTTGTGCTTCAGAAGCAGCCACAAGCTCATACTCTACCTTTTTAATTGCATAATTATCATAATAGATATATAACCAACCTCTAGCTTCATAACCTGCATTAAATATACCTTTCGTTTCTAGGTCTACTAATTTTCTGCTTTCTGAAATTTTAATTTTATAGATCTTTCTATCATTGTCTACCAAAATAGTATCCAAATCAAAATGATGTTTTTCTAAAACGTCTTCACCAAAAAGGGCTTTAGCATCAGACGAGTTTCTAAATAGATTTAATTTACCTTGAAAAATATTCTGAAGTCCATTAACTCTAGTATCGTTCCACTTTATAGCTTTTTCTAATTGGGCTGTAGACAATTGTCTTCGTTTTACATCTTTTACTTTTAATCTGCTACGTTTAGCATTTTGATTATTATAAGCCACATAATTAAAAATACTATCTACATCTCTAAGGTCATAACTTTTTCTTACCTGATCAACATTGATTTTTAAATAGTCGCTAGAATTGGCTGCAAAACCAGAATCATAAACCGTTATAGCGCTTTCAATAAGCCATTTAAACTCAACCTTATTACGTTCTTTATGACGTAAAAATCCTTTTTGGATGTATGCTGAATCTGGTAAATTAATAGCCAATTTCCTCATCGCTTTAAGTACAATATCATTTCCTGTTTTAGGACGTGTTTCGGCAATGAGTACAATCTCATCAAGCGATGCAACATCTTCATCTAGATACACTTCTAAAGTGTTATCAAATTCATCTACTGGAATCTTGTAACTCTTATAACCAATTGAAGATATAATTAAAGTATCCTTTGCAAATTCTTGTGGAACTTGCAATGCAAACTTACCATCAGAATTACTTACCGTTCCAATCGTAGTGTTCTTAACATAGATACTTGCACTTTCTATTGGTGCTAACTTTGCGAAATCAAGAATTTTATTTTTGACTTCAATTTGTGCAGAAACGCTAAATGCAAAAAGCACAGTAGCTATTACTAGAAAATTTTTAATGTATTTAATTACCATACTAAGTGTTCTTTTAAATTGTGAGGGAACAGTTTGGTTGTTAGTTTTCCTAAGAAAATTACGTCGCTGGCTTATAATCCTTGTTATCAATTACCATCTTAGCGATAATTATTTTATAATTTTCGCTAAAATGATAACTAGCAAATTACGTCGCTGGCTTATAATCCTTGTTATCAATTACCATCTTAGCGATAATCTCACGTAAGATTTCAGAAGTTCCACCACCAATTGGTCCTAATCTACTGTCACGCAATAATCTTGCCATAGGGTATTCTTCCATATAACCATAGCCTCCTAAAAACTGAAGGCATTGATTGATTACATCATCAGACATTTTTGTTGAACGCAATTTAGAAATTGTAGCTTCCTTAACCACATACTCTCCATTATTTAAACGTTCTGCTATAGAATAATTAAATTCTTTGCACACAATCATATCTGCGTAACATTCTGCAAACGTATGTCTCAAGGCTTGAAATCTATCTATAGTTTTACCAAATGCTTGACGTTCACTCATATAATTTTGAGCATATTCTAAAGCGAATTCTGCACGAGCGTGTGCATTAATTCCCATAATTAAACGCTCTAAAGCAAAGTGTTGCATGATGTATGGAAAACCTTTTCCTTCTTCTCCCATTAAGTTTGAAGCAGGAATGACCACATTATCAAATGCAATCTCACCAGTATCTGATGCTCTCCAACCTAATTTATCAAGTTTCGTAGCCGAAATTCCTGGTATATCACGATCCATTACAAATATGCTAATCCCTTTATTACCAAGCTCAGGACTTGTTTTGGCGCAAACCACTAAATAATCACTGTATACTCCATTTGTAATAAATGTTTTAGACCCATTAATTACATATGTATCTCCTTTTTTAACTGCAGTTGTTCTCATTCCTGCAACATCACTACCACCAAATGGTTCTGTAATACAAAGACAACCAATTTTTTCTCCAGTGATACTTGGTGCTAAATATTTTTGTTTAATGGCATCATCACCTTCTTTATTAAGGTGAGTCATTGCTAGATAGGCATGTGCCCATATTGCAGCTGCAAATCCACCAGAATTGACTTTTTGTAATTCTTCCAATAAGATCACTGTATAAAATAAGTCGAGGTCCATTCCGCCATATTCTTCAGGATACGCTATTCCAAAGAAACCCATTTCTCCAAACTTCTCCCAAATGAAACGTTCTATGTGACCAGTTTTTTCCCATTTCTCAATATGTGGAACGACTTCTTTTTGTAAGAAATCTTTTAAACTCTGTCTGAATAATTCATGTTCTTCTGTGAAGTATCTACTGCTCATAAATTGTTATTTTTTGATATCTAATCGATTGTCAAATATAACCTAATTATCTCACTTTTT
Source organism: uncultured Psychroserpens sp. (assembly GCA_905479815.1). Lineage (GTDB taxonomy): Bacteria > Bacteroidota > Bacteroidia > Flavobacteriales > Flavobacteriaceae > Psychroserpens. The sequence goes on along the minus strand of CAJQOA010000174.1, from coordinate 23,773 downwards.
TTGACAGGAAAATCTTTAACTTTTGTTAATTCATCAAAGGACTTAAACCCTTCTCTAAGTGTTCTTTGCTCTATAATATTTTGAGCAATTTCATAATCAATATATTTAATCGTTACCAACTGAGCTATTGTAGCATCATTTATATTGATTTTTATAATTGGTTTTGCAGTTTTTACAGTAAAATCGTTTAACACGCTTTCTATCACTTTTGGTGATAAACCATACACTTCTTGAAGTTGAACATCTGCTATAAAATCTCCATATTTTGTTCTATATGCCACGATACGTTCAGATAGTTTTTCTCCAATCCCATACACACGTTTAAGTTGCGCTGCGCTTGCTGTATTCAAATCTTGTTTTTGAGCAAAGGTTTTAGGTTTAGAAGTATTGGAATAACTACTCGTGTACTTTGCTTTAGGTTTTGGGTTGGTGACCCAGTCTGGAAATTTAAAATAAGGCGATATTTTCGCTAAAAGCGAATCTGAAATTTTAGTTACTTTCTGAAAGTCTTTGGCTGTATTTACCCATTTATTTGTTTCTCTAAACGCATGAAGTCGATCTATTTCATCATTAGACATGCCAAGAGAATAGCCTTTAAAATCTGTAATATAGTTTGGATTGAAAGGGAAGATAACCGGTTTGGATGCTTCGAGTTTTGCGATGCGTAGCGTATTCATCTCTTCTCGAAACTCAGCGATATCCTGTGAATTATCATCAAAACTTTCCGAAGAAAAATCAATGAAGAAATAACCGCATTGTACCAAAAGTATCAATATGAGTAATAAAAAAATCCCACTTCTCTGTTTCTTTGTAAACGAGAAGTGGGATTTAATATTCATTATTTTTTTGTTTATGATTTATTAGCTTTAATTGCTGCCATATATCTATTCAATTCTTCTTTCACTTTAGGTGCAAGAAGAATTAAACCAACCATGTTAGGAACCATCATGGCAAATACCATGGCATCTGAAAATCCAATTACAGATCCTAAACTTGCAGCAGCTCCAATCACTACAAATACACAAAAGATCACTTTGTAAGTGTACTCTGCTTTTTTAGATCTTCCAAATAGGTAAGTCCATCCTTGAAAACCATAATAAGACCATGAAATCATAGAACTAAATGCAAATAGTACAACGGCAACTGTTAATACATATGGGAACCAAGATATTGATGATTCAAAGGCACTTGATGTTAATAAAATCGCTTGAGCATCTGATCCTGGTGGATTTAAAGGATCTACAAAACCTGTAATGATCAATACTAACGCTGTCATTGTACAAACGACAACTGTATCAATAAATGGCTCTAATAAAGCTACCATTCCTTCACTTGCTGCGTATTTTGTTTTTACTGCTGCATGCGCTATAGAAGCCGAACCAATACCTGCTTCGTTTGAAAATGCTGCACGTCTAAATCCTTGAATTAAGACTCCAATAGCACCACCTGCAATTCCTTCTGGGCTAAAAGCACCATTCCAGATGGCTGCAAAAGCACTACCAATCATATCAAATTTAGAAAAGATGACGAATAAAGAAGCTGCTACATATATAACAACCATAAAAGGAACAATCTTATCTGTTACTTTCGCTATCTTTTTAATACCTCCAATAATTACAACACCAACAAGTATTGCCATTACTAAACCAAATGCCCAACCATATCCATGTAAAAAGGATTGCTCACCACCTGTTATGTTTTCAACCAATTGAAATGCTTGATTTACTTGAAACATGTTACCACCTCCAAATGAACCACCAATCACAAAAATGGCAAATAATACTGCTAATACTTTTCCTAAACCTCCAAGACCTTTTTCTTTAAGTCCTTTAGTTAGATAATACATTGGTCCACCGTAAACGGTTCCATCTTCTGCAACATCTCTATACTTTACACCAAGTGTACATTCAACAAACTTAGATGCCATACCAAGAAAACCTGCTACAATCATCCAAAATGTTGCTCCTGCTCCACCAATAGACACTGCAATTGCAACTCCAGCAATATTACCTAAACCAACGGTTGCAGATAAGGCAGCTGTTAATGCTTGAAAATGGGACACTTCGCCTTCTGCATCTTCAATTTTAATTGTTTCTATATTATCTCCTCCAGGTGTTGAATCTCCTGCTCCTACCATAGGACCATGACCATCAATCTCATCATATTTCCCTCTTACAATATTTACAGATGTGAAGAAGCCTCTAAAATTGATAAAGTTGAAATAAATTGTGAAATAGATAGCTCCAATTATTAATGGGAATAATACCCAATACACACTTACTGTATCTGTAAATGGGATTTGATAAAATACTGCCTGCACAAACCACCCAGTAGCATCACCAAATTTCTCATCAATAACTTCATCGATGCCTCTTCCTGAGTCTTGAGCAAAAGTCAATAAAGGTAAAATGAGTGCAAAAATTGAAAGAAGATGTTTCTTCATTGTATATAATTTAATTAGTTAGTTAAATATAATGTGACAAGATGCTAAAAAAATTCGACTTTTTAAAGCATCGGTTGTTAAAATGAAGTCTTATTTAATCGATGTTGTATAAGGTATTAAGCTTCTGAATTTGCTCTGGTCTACCCAAAACAATTAATTTAGATTTAGGCACTAATTCTAAATCGGCTTCTGGATTAACAATGTATTCACCTATATCATCCTTATAACCAATGATGTTACAACCTGTTTTTTTTCTAAGGTCTAAATCTCTAATTGTTTTTGAGCTTGATGCATCATACAATTTTTCAACTGGGATTTCTTCAATATTAATATTTGATTTCCCTACAATAGATAAATTATCAATAAACTCAATTAAATCTGGAACGACAACTAATGACGCCATGTGATCACCTCCAATTCTATCTGGCAAAATCACATTGTTAGCTCCTGCTAATTTTAATTTTTGGTACGATGTTTCTTGAGACGCACGACTTATGATATTTAAACCCGCATTAATTTGCCTTGCAGAAAGCACCACAAACAAATTATCTGCATCATTAGGTAAGGCAGAAATTAGCGTACTAGCACGTTCAATTCCTGCTTGTTGAAGCACATCGTCTTCATTAGCGTTTCCTAAAACAAAAGGCACCATCTCACTTTGAAACTTCTCCATGATGTCTTTATCCTTTTCAATCACAACAAAAGACTTATTATAAGCTAATAATTTTTTCGCGGCTTGTTTCCCGTTTCTTCCATAGCCACAAATAATGATGTGATCTTTAAAACCATCAATTTTCTTTTGCATCTTTCTTTGTTTTAGTTCTTCAAAATTATTTTTGCTTAAAATATATTCGGTAATAACAGTAATTGCATACCCTAATATTATGACACTAGTCAAAATTAAGAATATCGTAAATATTTTGGCATTATCATCTAAGGGCTGTACTTCTCCAAAACCTACTGTAGTAATCGTAATTACAGTCATATAAGTCGCATCGACCCAAGTGTAATCTGACATGATTTTGAAACCTAAAATACCAACGAAAAGCAAGAATACTAACAGAAAAACTGCCGTATAAATCTTCTTTCTAAAAAATTTAATTAATGGATTCATAGGTTACAAGTCAAAAACAGATGAGCGTTTGGTATAAACAATATCTTTAATTTTTATCCAGAATGCGAAGAACAAGTATAAAGCAAAACCAAACCCCAAAGTAGCAAACGTGAGGTACATAAATGATGTTCTTACAATTTTTGCTCTAATACCAATACGATCTGCAATACGCTGACAAACGTAAAACCCACGTTTTTGAAAATAGTATAGCATTTGGTAAAATCCGTTCATACTGCAAGTTAAAATTTATTTCGTTAACAATGCATTCCCAACAGCACATTGCAAACATTTATTTTTATCGCAATACTCGGTTTTTAATTGAATAAAGGCTTGTGACTCCAAAGCAGATTTTGGTTTATGTTTCAATTGGGCAAACCCATCAACAATAGAATTTTTCTCTGGCGCTATAGCATGTATGATCTCTAATATCGTTTCATCAATAGCTTCTCCCTTTTGTTTCGCATAGCAGAATTTTATAGGCAAGATTGTATTTATCAAAAGTAAGTCTACAAAAGCTTTGGTTACTTTTTTTATACTTTGTTTAGATGCTTTATCAAAAGTGTAGTGCGTTTCCCAAAATGGTGAGGTGCTCACTTCAAAAAGAGTATAAATGTCGTTTAGGGTTTCTGCGGAAATCACTTTTGAAAACAACTGCTGTTCTTTATGATACAAATTAGCTAATTGCGATAAGCGTATCGTTGGGAAGTTTGGCGGTCTCAATCTAAAAAACTTCATAGCAATGACACCTTGAGCATCCAACTGAAATTTTTGTTTTAAAAATTGATAGTCCTTTTGAAGCGTTTCATAATAACTCGTAATGCTCTTCTTCTCTAATAATCCAGCCTGACCAAAAAGCAATGCTTCTAACTGCTCCAATTTAGAACTCGTTTTTCTAACGGTCACAAACACCATAGAATTGGCAACACTTTCAAAAGCGGCTCTGTTAACTTTGAGCCCGAAGTTTTTGGTTAACAATGTAAACAACACGGCTTCCCAATCGTTTTTTGAGGCTTTTAATAAATCTTCAATAGTTTTAGACTTTCGTTCTAGCCGTTCAAAATATAAACGCTCTTGCCAGTTTTTGAGTGTAAACTCATCAACCTCTGGAAAATCCTGCTCGCAATTGATCCATTTATTTTTAGATGAGAATAACTTGTGGTAGTTATCTAAAAGCGTCGCATCAATAAACTGCTTAAGCTCTAGAGTTGGGATCGTTGAATTATCATTTCTAAAAATCTCAGTATCGTGTTCATACACCACATGCAAAATCACATTATCATATGCCGTATCTTGTTCATGACCATGCACAAACCAATCACTAGATTTAATATGAATTTCAATATTACCAGCCCAAAGTTGGTCTTGAATTCTAATTTGACCATTAAAAAAATCTGGACCAGAATCGTGATTATGTTGTCCTACTTGTATAATTTCCAAACGCTCGTGGTGTGTTGTTTTTAAATGCAACACATCTAGCTTTTTATGTAACCATAGATAATGTAGGAAATCTTCTTGCATTTTTAAATGTAGTAAATCTCATTTCTAAAATTGAAATTTATTTCGTTATTTTATTCTTTAGTTTCTGGACAGAAACAGACGGTTTTTATAATTTGAATTATTTTTGATGTCATTTGCATTTGCTTTTTATGAGTTGATGCCTTAGCATCAAGCGATTTAAAAAAAATGGAAAGGGCGCAAAAAGAAACAAATTTAATAGTGCTGTGTTTTCGTCCAGACACTAATGACCAAAACCGTATGACAACAGCACAGCAATTAGCAAAACATTTTAGAGGCGTTCACTTTGGAGGAAATTGGACTGATTCTAACATTAAAGACCAATTGGCAGATGTCACTTTAGAAGACGCCAAGACCCAAATCTATGACCTCAACACCATATTAGCATTGACTTTTCATATTGGGTATTATGTCACAGGTGTTTTAGAGGTTTTTAATAATAGACCATTACTCATTAAAGATAAGTTTAGCTATGAGTATCCAGATATTACTACAGAGATCGAATGGAAACAATTCATAGACACCCTTTTATTAAACGCTGAAACATTAGCCCAACATATAGAATTGCTAACTGAAGATCAACTTCACCAAGACTTCACAGATGCAAAATATGGTAATTACTTTAGCAACATAAACGGCATCATAGAACACACACATTACCATTTAGGTCAGATTTCATTGATCAAAAAACTTATTAGGTCAAAAAAAGTATAAATTCGAAGTTCTAACAGATTTTCTACAACAGCCAAACCGACGATTAGACGTGCATAAAAACGCAGACAAAATTCCAGTTATTAATTCGTTGAGAGGTTTTGCTGCGCTCATTATTTGTCTGTATCATTTTGTCGTCACTATCAAAGGGTTTATAACAAACGAGATTTTGCTTGATGTTTTTTATTTTGGAAGAAAAGGCGTTCAACTCTTTTTTATTATTTCTGGAGTTGTGATTACATTGTCAATGGTGCGTTCAAAGTATACCGTTCATTCATTTTTCAACTATATATTGAGACGACTTATACGCATACAACCAGCTTATCTTGTGGCAATCCTTTTAAGTCTAGTTTATTTATATGCTAGAAATTTTGTGGCCACTTCGGCAGATGTGAATCTTTTTCCTTCTATTAGAGATACATTTTTAAATAGTGTGTATGTTGTGCCATTTATTGAAGATGTTCAATGGGTGAATCCTGTATTTTGGACCTTATCTGTAGAATTTCAATATTATATATTTCTCGCTATTTGTTTACCCTTAGCGTTATCTAAAAAGACCATTTTAAAATGGGGATTTAATAGTCTCATCCTCATTGTCCCTTTTTTGGTTGCATCAAGTGGTTACTTTTTTAATTGGTCTGCTTATTTTGGAATAGGCATTTTCTACACGCTATACATCACAAAGACCTATAGTTTTAAAGAATTTATAGTTTTAATACTCTTATGCACTATCGTTATTTATTTCAAACAAGGCATTATTGATTTAGTGATAGCTTTGAGCGCGTTATCTATAATTCATTATTTACCAAAATACAGCTCTCGTATTGGTTCTTTCTTCGGAAAAATATCCTATTCACTCTATTTAGTACATCTCATTGTTGGCGCAGGATTTATTAATTTCATGTCTCACAGGGTTTCATCTCCTATGGGGAAGTTCATGGTGATTTTGACTGGCCTTTTTATTTCTATAATTGTAGCTTATGTATTGTGGCGATTGGTTGAACGACCTAGTCAAGATCTATCTAAAAATCTTAAAAAAGAACACATTTAAAGTTAGTTTCTATCATTTGAGCAGGCTATTTTGGCAAAGACAAATTAAAATACACGCAGAAATACGTATTGATAATTAAACAAAAAACAAGTAACTTCGTGTAACTGTGGATATAAACAATTGAAACAATCGATATCTACGAATAAGTTGTATGTCATTAAAACGATTATAAAACAAAAACACATGAAAAAATTAGTATTACTGTTTATTGCCATTGTATCATTATCATCATTTACGACTCAACATACAACAACAGACATAGACATAGACATAGACATAGACATAGACATTGTAGGTAAATGGGTTGGAGAGGAAAATGGTGATGTAGGCTATTTTCTTTTTGATAAAGAAGGATATGCTACTCTAGAAGCGCAAGGGGAAATAATAGGTGGAAAAGAATTTATAATGAAAGGACAAAAATGTTCTATGACATATATCGTAAATTACGATTCAAAACCAATGGAAATTGATTTTACAGTAACCTTACTAGAAACTAAAGATGAAAGAAAAATGCTATTTATTGCAAAAGTTATAGATAATAACACTTTAAAACTAGCCTCTTCCTTTAACGATGTGCGTCCTACAGAATTTAACGAAATTAATTCTATTATTTTAACAAGAGTAAAACAGTAACTGCATACAACAACGTGTATAATTCATTGCTAGTACTCGCCTACTTACGAACCTCCCTCTAAAAAAACTCACGATACTGCATGACTCTAAAATCAAACGTATTAAATTTTGGGTTACTCGCTTTAAGCTGTTTGTATAATGGATTTCTACTAATAGAGATATTTGCAGCGCCTGAGGAGGACGTTAAGGAGACTGTTTTTATACGTCGACTTAGCTCTGTTTGAACATCTATCTCAAACTCATGAACTCTTGGTGTGTCGTTGGAGACTAATTGTAATTTTAAGTTATAGTCTCTTATGTGTTTTCTAAAGAAGTATTCTGGACCGTTTTTACTATTGCCACCTGTGAATAAAAGGGTATCAATATTTGGGTATTGTTTGAGGTAACCAATCACATCTCGCAGTTTGATGTTTTTCATCCCAATATCTGAGGCATCAATTTTTTCACGCTCGGCACTATCTACAATATCGCAAACGCCTATTTTGTGTTGTATTAAATAGTTTTTACGTTGGTCTATGGCTTCTTGTGAATGATCATAACGCAACCCTAGATTATGAATTTTATCTATAAATAACCAGAGTGAGTTGTAGTAGCTACCATAGCAAAAATTGACATCTTTTTCTAATAAGTCTCCTATTGTAAATCTTGGAGGTGGCAATGTACCTACAATAAGTTTTGTGGTATCTTTTTGAATGAAGGGTTGGTATGGATGTTTGTGTTGGAACATGGTTATAAATTCCTGCCTTTGCAGTAATGACAGATACTATCTCGTAAACACCAATTCATTATCGCTAGATAAATCTTCAGTATAGCGGTAGTTCTCCAAACTAAACCCTTTGACATCTTCTATAGTTTTTGCATTGGTATCAATCACAAATCGGGTCATTAAACCTCGTGCTAACTTTGAAAAAATAGCAATGGTTTTATACTTGCCATCTTTTAATTCTTGAAACTTAATATTGATGACTGGCACTTTTAACGCTTTTGTATCTATAGCTTTAAAATACTCGTTACTGGCTAGGTTTAAAAACAACTCATCATCTTCTAACTCATCATTTAAGGCTTGAGTGACTTGTTGTTTCCAAAATTCATATAGGTTCTTGTTTTTACCTACTGGGAATTTTGTTCCCATTTCTAAACGATACGGTTGGATGAGATCTAACGGTTTTAGAAGTCCGTAGAGCCCAGAAATAATTCTAACGGTATCTTGAACTTTGTCTAGTTGTTTGGTGTCTATGGTGTAAGCATCCAAACCTCGATATACATCACCACTAAACGCATACATAGCTGGTCTCGCATTGTCTTTTGTAAAGGGCAATGTCCAGTCTTGATTACGGTCGTAATTTAATCGTCCTAAATTATCAGAAATATGCATCAACTTTGACAAGCTTTTAGCAGATTTCTTTTTCAGCAGTTTATTGATACGCTCAGATTCGTTTAAAAAACGAGACTCTGTAGTTTTAGTCGTTGGTAATTTGCTATCGTAGTCTAATGATTTTGCTGGTGATAATACGAGTTTCATACGGTCTGTTTTCTTTTTTTAGCTAAGTAACGGAATAATTTTTCCGTTTTCAAATTTAAAATTATAATCGCCTTTAATTACAAATTCTGAAGTAAATGCCTCATCATTTGTTGGGTACCATTTCTTTTTGGTTTTATCAATGATAATAAATAAGCCGTCATCATTACCAAGCGCACAAAACCGATCAAAGTTACCATCAAAAATTGGAATTGATTTTATTGCATTAATCGTTTTGTAAACAGATTCAATATCTAAAACTGCCAATGCCATTTCACTAATGGATAACATGTTTTCTTCGGAAAAAGAATCAGTACTATAGCCTTCTATGCGCTCTCTTGCAATAAACTCCATAATGTTTTTATCTGCATCATAAAAGTAAACTGCTTTTGCTTTCCAATTCTCAAAGTCTGTGATTTTATCATCTCCTGAAGGAATGACTTCTATGCGTTCTTCTAACCAATCTAATGCTTGATGTACCATTTGAGATGGTATATTGATAGCGAGATGTGATGGCTTCATTTGTTCTCTATACTGAAAACTTAAAACACTCTCTCCTATTTGAAATGAAATATGATCATCATCATCCTTTAGTTGATTACAACCCAAAACATCTTTATAGAAGTATTTTTGGCTTTTAAGATCAGCAGAAAACAATACGATTTCATCTATTCTCATGGTTACTAATTTGTATAAAATTAATAACTGTCATCCAAAAAAACAATACATATGGTTTCTTAAATCTTATTTAGATATTGATTTTTGTAATAGTAGAACATTTGTTGTTGGTACGATCTAGTTCGCGTTAAGGATGGAGCACTTGTTGGAGCTCCTCGAAGAGAGCGACGTGCAAGAGCCTGACCTTTTAATGCCATGATGCATTAAAAGGTAACGCCCAAAATATTGTGATGTTCTTGTTTGCGTGAATAGGGATTCCTTTTTTAAAGAAATGTTACTGCATATGAGTTGCATAGTGTCTCCACTTATCAATACACTGTTGCATATCTTCTGGAATTGGCGAATTAAAACTCATCTTCTCTCCAGTTTTTGGATGTATGAATCCTAATGTTTTAGCATGTAGCGCTTGCCTTGGTAAAATTTTAAAACAATTATCTACAAACTGCTTGTATTTTGAGAATGTCGTCCCTTTTAAAATACGCTCACCTCCATAACGTTCGTCATTAAAAAGGGTATGACCAATATATTTCATGTGCACACGAATTTGATGCGTGCGACCAGTTTCTAATTTACAAGTCACTAAAGTCACATATCCTAAACGCTCAATAACATTATAGTGTGTTACTGCTGGTTTCCCTTTCTCGTCTGCATCATCGCCATCAAACACTGTGTTTTGTAATCTGTTTTTTGGGTGACGGCCAATATGACCTTCAATACGACCTTCATCTTCGTCCATATTTCCCCAAACAATAGCAACGTATTCTCGTTCACTCGTTTTATTAAAAAACTGCTTAGCGAGATGCGTCATCGCATGTTCGGTTTTTGCTACAACCAATAAACCTGATGTATCCTTATCTATACGGTGCACTAATCCTGGACGCTCACTAGAATTGTTAGGTAAGTTTTTAAAATGAAAAATCAAGGCGTTAATCAAGGTTCCTGAATAGTTACCATGACCTGGATGAACCACCATTCCTGCTGGCTTATTAAGTACTAATAACTCGTCATCTTCATAAACGATATCTAAAGGAATATCTTCTGGTGTCAATAAGTTCTCGAAAGGTGGATGCTTAAAAAGTACACGAATCTCATCAAGAGGCTTCACTTTATAATTTTGCTTTACTTGGACATCATTGACATATATACTCCCATCTTTGGCAGCTGCCTGGATTTTATTTCGTGTCGCATTCTCGATACGATTCATCAAATATTTATCTATGCGAAGTGGCGCTTGACCTTTATCTGCTGTGAATGAATGATGCTCGTATAAATCATCTTCATTCTTCTCTGTAACTGTATATTCTGTTGTCATTTTTAGTTGGATCCTCGTTTTCCGTTGCCTAAAACAACATCAATTTTTGAGGTTAGAGGAAGCATATCTCCTGCTTTTATGGTTTTTCCTTTGTACTTAATCGCAATCACTTCTTCTTTACCTATATCATCAACATAAGTAACCTCACCAACTTTAAACCCTAAGGTTTCTAATGTTGGTTTTGCTTGACGAAATGTGCGACGCACAATATTTGGAACTGATACTTTACGGTATCCTGACGGATTTAAAGTTAAGTAAATTTTTCTATTCTCTTTAACCTGTGCTCCTGCTTTTGGATATTGTTCAATCACAGAAAACTTAGGGTATTTAGGGTTGTAATTTGCTGAATCTTGAATCTCCATCACCAAATCATTATCGTTTAATTCTATTTTCACAGTCTCTAGAGACTTCCCTGTTAATTCAGGAACTTTTATAAACTCTCCATGATTAGTCGTCCAACTTAAATATTGCATTGTTAAAAACACAATAACAACCAACGCGATTATAGCTAATCCTAATTGCTTAAAAAACGTTTTACTCTTTATAAACTGAACTAAACTCATGTAATAATTTATTGTACGGCAAATATATAAAAACGAAAGGGTTTTTATTATGGGTTTATTTGGTATTTTAGCTTAACTGAAAATAGAGGTCATTTATTGTCAGTTTTAAAAATAGATTCTGAAACAAGTTCAGCAAGCATGAAAAAAAACATTGCCATCATCATGGGTGGATATTCTAGTGAATATGAAATCTCCCTTAAAAGCGGACAAGTGGTTTATGACACCCTTGACAAATCTAAATACAATACATATCGCATCCACATATTTAAAGAGAAATGGGTGTTTGTTAATGATATGAGTGAGGAGTTCTCTGTAGACAAGAATGATTTTTCTGTGTTAGTCAACGAAACCCGAATTAATTTTGATTGCGTCTTTAATGCCATTCATGGTTCGCCAGGAGAAGATGGCTTTATGCAAGGTTATTTTGAGTTATTAGACATTGCGCATACGAGTTGTAATATGTATCAAGCTGCTTTAACATTTAACAAGCGTGATTGTTTAAGTGCTTTAAAACCCTACGGAATTAAAACTGCAGCATCTTATTTTGTAAACCTTGGCGACACTGTTGACGAAGATGCCATTATAAATAAAGTAGGCTTACCTTGTTTTGTAAAAGCGAATCGTGCTGGAAGTAGTTTTGGAATTACGAAAGTTTATAAAAAAGAAGATATACAAAACGCACTTGATGTCGCTTTTAAAGAAGATGATGAAGTTATCATTGAATCTTTTTTAGATGGTGTTGAAATATCTGTTGGTGTGATTAATTATAAAGGTGAGACTATTGTTCTACCGCTTACTGAAATAGTCTCAGAAAACGATTTCTTTGACTACGAAGCTAAGTACCTAGGAAAATCTCAAGAGATTACACCTGCAAGAATTGATGACGATAAAGCAGAAATGGTAAGATCACTCGCCAAGAAAGTTTATAATGTTCTAAAACTAAAAGGGTTTAGTAGAAGTGAATACATCTTTAAAAATGGAGAACCTCATCTATTAGAAGTAAATACGGTTCCTGGATTAACTGCTGCAAGTATTTTACCTCAGCAAGCTGCTGAAGCTGGAATTAGTATGAGTGCACTGTTTGAGAATGCGATTGAATCTTCACTCAATAAATAATAATTATCTTTGATAGAAGAAAACAATATATGAAAAGAGCAATTTTCCCAGGATCATTTGACCCACTAACTTTAGGTCACGAAGACATCATTAAACGTAGTGTTAAACTTTTTGATGAAGTTATTGTTGCTATTGGTATCAATGCAGATAAGAAATATATGTTCTCACTTGAAGAGCGTCAAAAGTTTATTGAAGACGCTTTTAAAAATGAACCAAAAGTAACTGTGGTTACTTATAAAGGATTGACTGTAGATTTTTGCCAGAAAAATAATGTTGAGTTTATATTAAGAGGTTTGCGTAATCCTGCAGATTTTGAATTTGAAAAAGCGATAGCTCATACTAATAGAGACCTTGCTCCAATAGAAACCGTTTTTCTATTGACAGCTGCAAGTACATCTTACATTTCGTCTTCTATTGTGAGAGATGTAATTAGAAATAATGGTGATTACACTTTATTGGTTCCTGATAGTGTTCGCGTTAAATAAGATTATTCCGTTTAGCCTTTTGTACGGCTTCTAGTTTATTATGCACTTGGAGTTTTCTGTAGATATTCTCAATATGCTTTCTTACTGTGCCTTTAGATAGAATGAGATTATCTGCAATTTGAATATAGTTAAGCCCTTTGCTTAAGTGCTCTAAAACTTCTGTTTCTCTTTTAGTTAATTTAATATCCTCTTTATCCTTTTCATTTTCTATACTTAATGGATTACGAAGCAATTTTAATGTTTTAAGAGCTATTGACGGATTCATAGCTGCGCCTCCATTTAAGGTATCGACAATCCCATCATGTAAATCTTTAGCATTAATCTCTTTAAGCAAATAACCATCTGCTCCTGCTTTAATAGCATTAAAAATATGCTCATCATTATCAAAAACTGTCAACATAATAATTTTAATATGTGGATGCTTTTTTTTGATAACCTCAGTCGCTTCAATCCCGTTGAGGATAGGCATTTCAATATCCATTAAAATCAAGTCTAAGTTGTGATTATTTTCAATCTTCTCTAATAAATCAGAACCATTAATCGCTGTGAATTTAATACTAAAATCATCAAAAAATGACAGCTTCTCTTTTACTGTATTAATTAAAAACGAATTGTCGTCAACTATAGCTATTTTGATTTGCATTGGTATTAGTTTTAGAACTTAAATTTAAAGCATTTAAAATGTGTTTACTATACGCTATATGCCGTATTTTATGAATGATTCATTTTTAAAACGACTTTGGTTCCTTTATCAATTTTTGAAGACACATCAATATCAGCTCCAATATCATGAGCTCTTTTCTTCATATTATTGATACCATTCCCCATTAAAGTGTTTGCGATATCAAAACCTTTTCCGTCATCTAAAATTTGAAACAGAAGTGCACTCTTTTCTAAAGAAAAATCAACTTTTATATGTTTAGCTTCAGAATATTTCAAAGCATTATTAATACTCTCCTGAATAATACGATAGATATTCATCCCTTCAACAGAGCTGAATTTGAGATCTCCAATTTCCGAAGCATTAGATCTAAAATCAAAGTCCACTCCATCTGATGCTAAATCTGCTTTATCAATAAAATTTGAAATTCTTGATTGCAAATCTTCTAAAGAAATCTCCGTCTTATTCATCGCCCAAATGGTATCTCTAAGCTCATAAATAGTAGAGGTTGTGAACTCACTAATGGTTTCTAATTTATTAGTGAGCTTTTTATCTTTAATATCAAAACCGTATTTCAAATTATCAATCGATGATATGATAAATGTAAGTTGCGCTCCAATATTATCATGTAAATCACGAGAGATTCTCAGTCGTTGTTCTTGAAGGCGGTTTTGGGTTTCAATTTTAAGGAGTGCATCTTTAAGCTCATTTTCCTTTTGAAGTTGACGATTTTTAAGTCGCTGTTGATTATAAAATAAATATCCTAAAAAAATAAGTAGCGATGCAATTACAGCTAATCCTATAAGTTGCGTATTCTTTTTATTTAGAGATAATTCTTTTTCAGCTAGATCTGCGCGCTGTGCTAAAATCTCTTTCTCTTTCTTTTCTGTTTGAAATTCAATATCCAGTTTTGCTATCCTCGCATTAGTTTCAATATTAAGAGTACTATCTCTAAATTGTGCCAATTGCTTGTGGTAGGAAATTGCTTTTTTTAGTTTGTTTTTGTTTTCATAATAAATAGAATAGTTTATCAAAGCGCCTTCAATATCTGTAGATGCTTTAGAATTGTTAGCATAATAATAGGCGCTATCAATATAGGTTTTAGAATTGTCAGTTTTTCCGCTAGACATTAAGACATCTGCAATATTATTATAGCTCGCAGCAACTCCAGCGAAATTCCCAATAGATTTTTCAATAGTTGCAGACCTGTTAAAATACACTAATGCTGAGTCAATATCATCCATATAATAGTATACAGCACCTACATTGTTTACAGACTCTGCCATACCTTTTTTATCATCTAAACCCTCCTCAATTTCAAGAGAATATTTAAAATAATCAAGAGCTTTATCTAGGTCTCCATCATTAGCATAAATAATTGCAATGTTATTATACACCTCAGAGATTCCTTTTTTATCATCTAATTTCTCAAAAGATGTTTTCGCTTTTAAATGGTATTCAATGGCTTTATCATTAATCCCATTATAACTATAAACCAAACCAATAGCATTATGAGTTGTTGCTATTTGCCTATCCATTCTTTTAGCCTCATAGATACTCAATGCTTTAATATAGCTAGATAACGCCTCATCATAGAGACCTAAGTTTCTATTAACGACTCCAATATTATTATGTGCAGACGCCAAAATAAGAGAATCATTAACTATTAACGCTTCTTGCGATAAAGCCTTAGCGTCTTCAAAGCGTCCAAGATCTCGAAATACTATGCCTTTATTATTTTTAGACTTCGCAATGAGTTCTTTATCGTTTTTTTCTTCGGAAATTTTAAGTGCACGTTCTAAAATCTCCAATGCTTTATTGGGATCAGATTTGTAAATGTCCATTGCTGAATCATTAAGCTTAGCTGCCGAATCTTGTGAATAGACTAACTGTATTGTAAAACACAGACATAGTATGAGAAGTTGTTTTTTCATCTGAAAATAATTAATAGCACTTTGAAGATACTATTTTTTTTAAATAAATGAATTGCTATTGATTTTGAAGTTGTGAGAATTAAAACGTGTAGAATCTATTTTAATCTGACTTTAGGGCATAAAAAAAGCATCAGATTTATATAGGCCTTTGGGGACGATAAAATTTGCTGACGCTCTCTTACAATTGATTAATAGCATGGCGAATATATAACTTATTCACAGTTGCAAACCATTTTTTCGATAAGGCGTCATTAAAAAAGATTAAGCGTAATTCTCTATAAATCACGCCTAATCATAATCTCAACAACAAGATTTAATTATTAAGATTGTAAGCATAGATAGTTTTATCATTTACTTTGTAGTATAAATAACCACCAAACTCATCAACTTGGTATTCTGGTTTTTTATCTTTTAAAACAATTTCTTTCTCTACGTCTCCTGTATCCTTATTCAATTTCACAAGACCAACACCATCATCTAACTTTGTAAGCACAAATTGAGAATTTTGAGTAGCAGATGTTGCTTTGAAACGTTTTAACATTTCAGCGACAGAAGCACCAGCGGCCGAAGACATTCCTGAAGACAAATTATTCAAACGATCTCCTCTAGCTGTATATTGACCTATTCTATTTCTTTCTCTTGTATTTGCTTGATAAGATGCAGATGCAGATGCTGTTGCAGCAGCTACAGCTGTAACTCCTGCGAGAATAGCTCCAAAAGCACTCTTTCCTGGTGCTCTCTTATATTCGTGCCAAGATGTATCACCATTCCAATCTAGCATCATCATATTTTGATCTGATGCTAATAAAATACCACCATCTCTTACCTCAACAGATGTTGGATCCTCTTTACCGTCAAAATCAGCTTCAGTCAATAATTCTGATGTTCCAGAATTAGCATCTATACTGTAGAGTTTCTCATCTGCAGTAATTAAATACCTGTCATTTTTCTTATCATAATCTGAAGTTACCACATCTGCTCTTTTAAATTTTAATGGCTTTTTCCATACTTGATCACCTGTTTCTAGATTCACAATGTTAGCATCTTCCGAAGTGATATAAATTAAACCTTGAGGCGTTGTTGCCATGGTTAAAATATTCTCTCCTGTCTTCAATGGTTTTTTAAATAGTGTTTTTCCATCGTATGAAATTTTATTTATTCCGCCTTCTCTTATTCCGAAGAGAATACCATCATCCATAATATAAAAATGTTGTACATACCCTTTTGTTTTAGGTGCTTTCTCCCATAAATCATCTCCATTTGATGCACTTAATAACGCAATTTTAGATTCTGATGCAGCAGCAAAAGTCCCACTACCTCCAGCAACATCACTAACAACAGCTAAACCTTGAGGCAAAATTTGAAAATTAGAAATACTACCTTTTACTTTACGTTCATCTGCCCAGGTCGACGCGCCATTAGCACCAATCTTATAAATTTTTGTGTTTTTCTTATTTGAAGTAGAAGCAAATGCATAAATATCTTTTTCGGTATCATCTGCAACCATCCAACCAATATTTTTTAGCTCATTTTCCCAAAGCACATTACCAGAAGCCATGTCAATTTTCATCAAGCCTTTGGTTGTTGGTATGACAACACCATCAGATAACACAAGAGGAGTTCCCATTGCTTGTCTAGAGCCTTTGAACGTATAAAAACTAATTTGCTCTCCAGTATTTAAATCATAGATAGCTACAGCTTGCGCATATTTCTCTTTAGCTTTTCGTTGCCCACTAACAATTAGCTTGTTTGCTGGCATAAGCACTTGAGACATCCCAATGGCTTTCCATCCATTTTTTTCAGTACTAAATAGCACTTTTCCAGACATATAATCTATCACTGCGCTCTTGGTCTGCATACCTACAAAACTTGTTTGTCCCACAACGACATAAGGCGCTTTGGGTATAAAATTGAGCTCTTCTGGCTTTACACGACCGTAATCTGTGAAATTAAATAGTAATCCGTCTTGACCTGGTTTAATCCCAACTAAACCGTCATTGGTTGCTACTACAACAGTTCCCCCTTCTGTAATAGTCATTTCGTTAATCTTTGCTCCAAGTTCATAATTATGATCTGGAGTTTCTGCTTTTTGAGCGTTTAGTGAAGTTACACTCAAAACAAGTGTAACTACCACTAAGTACTTCAATTGAATTAATAGCTTTTTCATCATGATTAACTATTAAGTTGTTTGCTTACTTAAATTAAATTGCCCTTCAGTAACATTAATCACAGAGTTTCCTGTACTAAGTTTAGCTTTAAAAGAGAACTCACCTTTAACATTAGTATCTGTTTCTTCTGTTATGGTTATCGTTCCTAGTTCGCTATTTTGATAAGGCGCTTGCCACGCTTCAGTAGTTGAATTTTGTGGATTGTTTATATCCACATCTGTTTCTGTATAGATAGCCGTATTTGGATTTGTTCCACTAGAGTCTATATCATAGGTTCCTGGGCCATTATAATTCCAAATGACAAGGTTGATAGATTGACCATCTGAGTTACTACTTTGAACTATTAAATTATCTCCTTGTGGTAATTGTGCTAATGTTGCTTGACCAATATTATTGGTATTAGAATAGTTTGCACCATCAATTTTAGCAGTCATAGTTCCTGAGGCTGCTGCTCCTCCACTTCCGCTACTGTCGTCATCACCTGAACATGAAGTTAACGTTACTAATGATCCTACCATTACAAGTAACATGAATTGTCTTAAATTTCTCATTGTTGAATATATTTTGGTTAATAATGAGACAAAGTTGCGATATAACGCAAGGCAAGACAATACGACAAATGACGTATATTTAATCAAGTGACTATATAAATGTCTGATTGAAAATATTTTAACTTCTCAATACAAAAGCATAAACATAAATAGAAAATTGATTTAGAATGTAATATGTGGAAATCTTGATTCTAAAAGGATCTTCTTATTATCAAGTTGTTTAAGAAATGTTTGATGTACATCAGATTTTGGATTAAAAGGACGATGTGCAATTCCTTTTTGAATCTCTTCAACGCTTTGGATTGTTGTTTGTGTGTCTTCTGAAATCCAAACGGTGACAAAACGCTCCCATATATAATTGATAGCAGTGGTATTGGGATGCAACATATCAGCATTGTAGAATCTATAATCACGAAGTTCATCCATCATAATCTCATAAGACGGGAAATAATAGTAGTTATTTCTTGGTTCTACAACGTGATGAATTGCAGTAATAAGATGGGCTTTACTTTGCATATTCTCAACAAATCCATCTTTAATGTGTCTTACAGGAGATACTGTGAAAATGAAAGTCACTTTAGGATTGATACTTCTAACGAGACTCATAGTAGCTTCCAAAGACTCCGTAATTTTTTCTACGGAAAGTAATTCTTTCAAAAATTTCTTCTGCGGAATTTTATGACAGTTAGCTACAAAGGCATCTGTTTCAATAAAGCGATATGCCCAAGCAGTTCCTAATGTGATAACAACATGAGAAGCCTCATGCAAAAATTGATATGCATTCGTGATATTATCATTTAAATCTTGAAGCAATTGTTCTTTCGACGAATTACTCAATCTAGAATGAGCATCATAGCAATGCCATTGCTCGTTATGAAGAAAGATATCATCTGAAGTATATTGCTTTTCATTGATCACATTCGTGATTAATGTTTCTATAGCCAAAGGGTGAAACATAATGCCAAACGGATTTTGTTTCTGCTGAAATTTAAAATACTCAAACGTCTCTCCTATGTTTTCAGAAAAACAAGAACCTAATAATAGCACCTTAGCGTTGTAATCAATTTGATTAAACGGGTTTGGTTTTAGAGGTATTTTAGTTTGTAGGTTCATATCTTTTCTCTCGAATCAGGCTTAAGGTGATAACTTAAGTTTATTCTATATAACTTTTAGCAGCCTTTAAAGCTTCGGCAATACCGTCTGGATTCTTTCCACCTGCAGTTGCAAAGAATGGTTGTCCACCACCTCCACCTTGGATGTGCTTTCCTAATTCTCTAACTACAGTTCCAGCATTTAAATCTTTATTTGCTACTAGTTCTTTTGAAATGTAACATGATAAAATGGCTTTACCATCATTTTCTGCACCAAACAATAGAAACAAATTATCAAATTGACTTCCCAATTCAAAACAAACATCTTTAATTCCTGAAGCGTCTAAATCTAACCTCTTTGCTAAGAAGTTCACACCATTAATTTCTGTAATCTCATTTTTAAGATCACCTTTTATAGATTTTGCTTTATCCTTAAGTAAACCTTCAATCTGTTTTTTAAGAGTACTGTTTTCATTTTGCAAACTTTGTAATGCCTTCACTGGCTCTTTTGCATTATTCAATAAATCTCTCATTTCAAAATACGCTCTGTTATTTTCAAAATAGAAATCTTTAACGGCATCACTTGTGATCGCTTCAATACGACGAATCCCTGAAGCTACTGCTCCTTCAGATACAATTTTAAAATGCCAAATATCACCTGTGTTTTTCACATGCGTTCCACCACATAATTCTATAGATTGACCAAAACGAACTGCACGAACTGTATCACCATACTTTTCACCAAACAAAGCCATTGCACCATCATCAATGGCTTGTTGCATTGGGATATTACGTTTTTCTTGTAATTGTAATTTTCCGTAGATACGTCTGTTTACAAAGTCTTCAACTTCTCTTAATTCTTCAACTGTTAATTTTGAAAAATGAGAAAAATCAAAACGTAAATATTTTGAGTGCACTGCTGACCCTTTTTGCTCAACATGCGTTCCTAAAATATCACGAAGCGCTTGATGCAGTAAGTGGGTTGCTGTATGATTACATTCAGTTCTATAACGCTGTTTTTCATCAACAGAAGCCTTTAAAACTTCATTGACATCTTTTGGTAGACTTTTAGCAAAATGAACCGCTATGTTATTCTCTCTTTTTGTATCAATAATATACACAACATCACCTTGAGCACTCTCTAAATACCCCTTATCACCAACTTGTCCTCCACCTTCTGCATAAAAAGGTGTGATATTAAATACGAGTTGATATAACTCACCATCTTTTTTAGAGGTTACTTTTCTGTATTTAACGATTTTAACATGCGCTTCTAAGGTATCATAACCAATAAACTCTTGTTCTTCGTCTTCTATAAGAACTGTCCAGTCATCAGATTTTAATTGAGATGCTTCTTTACCTCTACCTTGCTGTTCTTTTAGCTTTTTATCAAAATCGCCATGATTATATGTATATCCTTTTTCACGAAGAATCAAATCTGTTAAATCCTCTGGAAACCCATAAGTATCTTTAAGTTCAAACACTTTAGTTCCAGAAATCTCTTTAGTTTTAGAGTTTTCAATGATACGATCTAACAAAATTAAACCTTGATCTAGAGTTCTTAAAAAAGAAGCTTCCTCCTCTTTTATAACGTTTTCAATTAATTGACGTTGTACTTTTAACTCAGGGAATGCTTTCCCCATTTGCTTAACAAGTACTTCTACCAATCTATAAATGAACGGTTCTTTTTTATCTAAAAACGTGAATCCGTAACGTACTGCACGACGCAAAATTCTACGAATCACATAACCTGCTCCTGTATTACTTGGCAATTGACCATCTGCAATAGAAAATGCTACAGCACGAACGTGATCTGAAATCACACGAATTGCAACATCAGTTTTTTCATCTTTACCGTAATCTTTATCTGTAATGGTTTCAATCTCACGAATGATAGGTGTAAACACATCTGTATCATAGTTTGATTGCACACCTTGCATTACCATACATAAACGTTCAAAACCCATTCCTGTATCAATATGCTTGTCTGGCAAATTCTCTAAAGATTTGTTTGCTTTACGGTTGTACTGCATGAAAACCAAATTCCAGATTTCTACAACCTGAGGATGATCCATATTCACTAAGGTTTTCCCGTCTACTTTTGCTTTTTCTTCTGCAGAACGTATATCTACATGAATCTCACTACAAGGTCCACAAGGCCCTTGGTCTCCCATTTCCCAGAAGTTATCCTTCTTGTTTCCCATGAGGATTCTATCTTCAGCAATGTAACCCTTCCAGAAATCGTAAGCCTCTTGATCCATTGGTAAGTTATCAGCATCATCGCTACCTTCAAAAACAGTCACGTAAAGAATATCTTTATCTATCCCAAATTCTTCAGTCAATAACTCCCATGCCCAAGCAATAGCTTCTTTTTTGAAGTAATCACCAAAACTCCAATTTCCTAGCATTTCAAAAAGTGTGTGGTGATAGGTATCATAACCTACTTCTTCCAAATCGTTATGCTTACCAGAAACTCGAAGGCATTTTTGAGAATCTGTAAGGCGATTATTCTTAGGTTGCGCATTTCCGAGGAAATACTCTTTAAAAGGTGCCATCCCAGAATTCACGAACATTAAGGTTGGATCGTCTTTTAAAACCATTGGTGCAGATTGCACGATGCTATGCTTTTTCCCTTCAAAGAAGTTTAAAAATGTATTTCGTATGTCTTGAGACTTCATGTGTTGATTCTTATTTTTTTCATCTGTCACATGGAACTTCTAAATTATACTATAATCATTTTGATTAAAGTTTACGCTAGATGTTTCATGTGTTAGTATTAAAACCAGTTTCTATTATCTTCGATAAATGAGAAACAATTTATATATTTGTGATACGTTCTATTTAGTCTTGCAAAAATAGAATTTTTTAAGATATGTCTAAAGTAAAATATCATTACGATCCAGAAACACTTTCTTACCGCAAAATAGAGCGTAAGAAGGGTAAAACTATTACCTACGGATTTATTTTTTTATTAGCCTCTGCACTTTTTGGATTTTTATTTGTTTTTATTGCTAGTCAATATATAGAATCGCCTAGAGAACGCGCTTTAAAACGTGAGTTGGTGAATATGGAATTGCAATATGAATTACTAGACAAACGTGTAGATAATGCATTTGCAGCTTTAGAAAGCGTTGAAGAACGTGACAACTCCATTTATAGATTATATTTTGAATCTAACCCAATACCAGAAGAGCAAAGACGAGCTGGTTTTGGAGGTATTAATCGTTACAAAAAATATGAAGGTTATGATAATTCTAAACTCATCATACAAAGTAACAAGCAATTAGATAAACTTCAAAAGGCTATTGTAGTTCAATCACGATCTTTAGATGAAATTGCTGTTTTAGCAGAAGACAAAGAAAAATTCTTATCATCAATTCCAGCTATTCAACCTGTAAGAAATAAAGATTTAAAGCATATGGCTTCTGGTTATGGCTATAGAACAGATCCTTTTACAAAGGTGCGTAAATTTCACTTTGGTATGGATTTCACTGCGCCTCGAGGCTCTCCTGTATATGCAACTGGTGATGGTGTTGTCAAGCGTGCAGATAATAATTCTACAGGTTATGGTAACCACATAAGAATAGATCATGGCTATGGTTACGTCTCTCTTTATGCGCATTTATATCAATATAAAGTGCGTGCAAACCAAAAGGTAAAGCGTGGTGATCTCATTGGCTATGTTGGTAGCACAGGACGATCTGAAGCGCCTCATTTACATTATGAAGTCTTTAAAGACGAAGAACGTATTAACCCAATTAATTTTTACTACGGAAATTTAACTGCGGAAGAATATGCGCGATTATTACAAAAAGCATCATTAGAAAATCAATCTTTAGACTAAAGCTATGCACATAAATCTTCCAGAAAAACGATATTATGGCATTGGCGAAGTTGCTAAAGCTTTTGGTGTGAACACCTCTTTAATTCGATTTTGGGAAAAAGAATTTGATATTCTGAAACCTAAAAAAAATGCAAAAGGCAATCGTAAGTTTACGCCTGAGGATATTAAGAATCTAAAGTTCATCTACCATTTAGTAAAAGAACGTGGATTCACATTAGAAGGCGCAAAAACACACCTAAAAGAAGGTAAAAAACAATCACTAGACACCTTTGAGATTATAGAAAAGCTCGAAGGTATAAAAGCACAACTTAACAAAATAAAATCACAACTTTAAAACGCTATCACTATGAAAAAATTACTCGTTCCTATAATTATAATCGTTCT
>CAJQOA010000173.1 GCA_905479815.1 uncultured Psychroserpens sp. | reverse complement strand
AGGACCTACAGGTTATGAGGGTAAAAAATTAAACAAAGATGTTGATTTGATTTTTGATACTGCTGATTATCCAGATGAGTATTATGCTGAGGTTATGGATACGATGTATCTTCCAATCGAAGAATCTTACAATGGTCAACGCACTTGGGATGTTCAGAAATTTAAGTTCCAGTATAAGTACATGGATATTCAAAAAGCTGCTAAAAATAGAGGTTTGAGTCGTTCTGATGTTATAGTTACTGAAGAAGTAACAATATATCCAGATACAACGGCTTGGATTAGAGATTTTTCTTACTCATACAATGAGCCAATGCACAACGATTATTTCTGGCACGACGCTTATGGAGATTATCCTGTAGTAGGTGTGTCTTGGAAACAAGCCAAAGCATTTTGTCAATGGAGAACTTTATATCATAATTCATATAGAAAATCTAAAGGAAATCATTTTGTGAATTCTTATAGATTACCGTCTGAAGCAGAATGGGAATATGCTGCAAGAGGTGGTCTTCAAGGGGCAACATATCCTTGGGGTGGACCATATGCTAAAAATGATAGAGGATGCTTTATGGCAAACTTTAAACCATTACGTGGGGATTATGCAGCAGATCAAGCTTTATATACTGTAGAGGCTGATGCTTATGAGCCAAACGATTTCAACCTATATAATATGGCTGGTAACGTTTCAGAATGGGTACAAGGATCTTATGATGCTGCTTCATATGAATATATGGCATCATTTAATCCAAGTGTGAACAATCCAGAAAACGAACGTAAAGTAGTTCGTGGAGGTTCTTGGAAAGATGTAGCATACTTCTTACAAGTAAGTTCAAGAGATTACGAATATGCAGATTCAGCAAGAAGCTATATTGGCTTTAGAACCGTTCAAGATTACATGGGAACTGAGGTAACTAAGAACGCTGCAACTAACTAATAATTAACTAAACTAAATATTAATCTACTTAGGTCAACATTTGACTTAAAAACTAAAAAATTAAAATTATGGCACAGAAAGGAAAAATCACAATCGCTAATATGGTCTATGGACTAGGAGCTGCAATCGTTATACTTGGAGCTTTATTTAAAATTCAACACTGGCCAGGAGGTTCGTTGATTTTAACAATTGGGATGATTGTTGAAGCCTTAGTATTTACATATTCTGCATTTGAAAGACAACAATCAGATTTAGATTGGTCTTTAGTATATCCTGAATTAGCAGGAGGAGCATTGACCTCTAAAAAAGGTAAAAAAGAAGAACCTAAAGATGCTGAAGGTTTATTATCTAAAAAATTAGACAACTTATTAAAAGATGCTAAAATTGATGGTGAATTAATGGCAAGCTTAGGAAGTAGTATCAAGAATTTTGAAGGTGCTGCAAAAGGAATTAGCCCAACTGTTGATGCTATGAATGCTCAAAAGAAATATGGCGAAGAAATGTCTTTAGCTGCTGCTCAAATGGAGTCTTTAAATAGTCTTTACAAAGTGCAAATGGAAAGCGCTAGTCGTCAAGCTACTATTAACGAAGAATCTGTTGTAAATGCAGAGAAGTTAAAAGAACAAATGCAATCATTAGCATCTAACTTATCATCATTGAATGGTGTTTATGGAGGAATGTTAACTGCAATGAACAAAAACTAGTTAGTTTTTTAACTATAATATTAACAACTAAAAAAACTAATTAACATGGCAGGAGGAAAATTATCTGCAAGGCAGAAAATGATTAACTTAATGTACTTAGTCTTCATCGCGATGATGGCTATGAACATGTCGAAAGAGGTATTATCTGCTTTCGGTTTAATGGAAGCAAAGTTTGCAGCTTCTAATGTGGTTACAGCTGATATGAACGAAAAGTTACTTGCTAACTTAGGTGTCAAAGCTGAAGAAAAACCAGCAGAGTTTGCTACAGCAGCAAATAAAGCAAAAGAAATAAGCACAGCTTCAGACGAGTTTTACAAGTATATAGAAACTTTAAAAGTCCAGCTTTTAAAGAAAGGTGATTACGCCATTGATCCTAAAACAGGTAAATTACCTTTTGAGGCAATGGATAAAACTGATATTCTTGATGAGATGTGGTTTACTGGAGATAGATTGACTAAAGATGGTCAAGCGGTTATGGCTACAATAGATAACTATAAGTCAAAAGTAAAAGGAATCATTGGTGATGATGTTAAATATATCAAAGCAATTGAAAACTTTGAGAATAGATTTAGTACTGCTCAACAACCTAATAAAGATGGGAAAAAAATTGATTGGTTAGATTATCATTTCAAAGGGTTTCCTGCAATTGCATCTTATACAAAATTAACAGCATTGCAAAATGATGTTAAGGTAACAGAAGCAAACATGTTTAATGTGTTTTTAGGAAACACTTTAGATGAAGCTGTATCACTTAAAAATTATACTGCAATTGTAATTGCAGATAAGTCAGCATTTTTTGCTGGTGAAAAATTTCAAGGTAAGGTTGTTTTAGGTAAATACGCTAATGTTATTCCTTCAGGGTTAAGTGTTGGTGGAGCTGCTATAGATTTAGAAACAGCAATTGATTCAACTGGTGCTGCACGTTTAGATTTTAGTGTAGGTGGTGTTGGAGAGCATGAAATTGATGGAACATTTACATTCTTAGAAGATGGTAAGCCATTAGAAATCCCTATTAAAGGTAACTATGTGGTAGTGCCACGTCCTAACTCTGCAACTATTTCTGCAGATAAGATGAACGTTGTATATCGTGGTGTTGTTAACCCAATGACGATTTCTTTTGCTGGTGTGCCAGATAATAAAGTATCTGCTTCTGGAGCTGGATTAAAAAAAGGTTCTGGAATAGGAAAATACTCAATGGTACCTACATCTGGTAGGGAGGTTACAATTAATGTAACTGCTACTCTTGATGATGGTTCTAAAGTAAGCGATAAAGCTATGTTTAGAATTAAAGATATTCCAAAACCATCTGGACGTATCGCAGGACAAGTTGGTACTGCAAAACTACCTAGAAATAATGTTGCAATTGGTAAAATTGAAGCGGTCTTATTAGACTTTGATTTTGATTTACCTCTAACAGTAACAGGATTTAAAATGAAAGTAGAAGGGAAGCCTTCTGTAACATGTTCTGGTAACAGATTAAATGGTGCTGCAAAGTCTGCTTTAAGTAGTGCTAAGCGTGGATCTCAAGTTCAAATTTTTGATATCAAATCAAGAAGTAATGGACCTGCGATTAAGCCAGCGTCACCAATTGTTATCGAGTTGTCTAACTAATCAACTTAATAGAATAACCCAAATTAAAATTAAAAAGATGAATTATAAATTTTTATTATCAATCATTGCCACAGTTTGTATCACATCTAGTATGTTTTCTCAAGCTAACATTTTAAATGCCAAAAAACCTGGAGAGGTTGGTGTTAAAACTGAAGCGCAATTAGCATTAGATTATGACAAACCATTAGAATATGGTTATGTTGATGATAGAGACATTTTGTTTTCAAAAATGACTTGGGAAAAAGTTGTTTTAGATGAACGTGTAAATTTTCCATTATACTTTCCTGTTGATACTAATAATATCGGTAAAGAAAGACGCTCTTTATATCATACTTTGATTAAAGCAGTAAAAGAAGGGAAGATTGAAAATGTATATAATGATTCTTATTTTTCTCAAAAAAGATCAATAAAGGAGCTTAAAGATATCACAACTAAAGTAGATACTTTAGATATTGGTTATGACCAATTAAATGCTGATGGTTATGTAGATCCTGAGTATATCACAACAACAAACATTGAAGCTTACCATATTAGTGCTTATTTAATTAAAGGCCTATGGTATTTTGACAAACGTCATGGAGAATTGAAGTATAGAATTCTTGGTATTGCACCAGCAGCACCAGATGTAAACTTCTTAGACTCTGAAGATGAGGCTCAAAAATTACCAAATGCTTTATTCTGGGTATTCTATCCAGAAGTAAGAGAGGTTTTACATGCAAGTACAGCATTTAATAATAAGAATAGTTCAATGCCATTGACTTTTGACCATTTATTAAACTCTAGACGTTTTAATGGTTACATGTACAAAGAAGAAAATGTATATGGTGATAGAGAAGTTAAAGATTATGTGACAGATAATGCACTAATGCAACTTTTAGAATCTGATCGTATTAAAGAAAAGATTCGCAACTTCGAACAAGATATGTGGTCTTACTAAGAGAAACATAAAATATATTAAAAACGCTCACTTCTAAAGTGAGCGTTTTTTGTTTTATGACTTCGGAAATGATAATCTTTTTAGAAAAGGCAAATCATTCTCATCATATCTTCTTTACATTTGCATGATTAAATTGGTTAAAATTTGAAACACATAGATTATATCATAGTAGGTAATGGGCTAGCTGGTATTGCTTTTTGCGAGCAATTAAGAGCTGTTCATAAAGATTTTGTAGTCTTTGATAATAACTCACAACAATCATCAAGTGTTGCTGCTGGATTGTATAATCCAGTAATTTTAAAGCGGTTTACTAAAGTATGGAACGCTAAAGAACAGTTGGCTTTATCAATTCCAAAATACAAACGACTTGAACAGTTTCTAAATGTAAAGTTAGATCATCAATTGCCTGTCTATAGACGATTTACTTCTGTTGAAGAGCAAAATGACTGGTTCACAGCTTCAGATAAGCCTGTTTTAGAAGAATTCTTATCCACTAAGTTGGTTAAGAATACTAATGAGTTTATAACTGCTGATTTTGGCTTTGGAGAAGTCTTACATTCAGGAAGAATTGACACGTCACAATTAGTGAAGTCATACAGCAATCATCTTCTTGAAGAAGATAAACTTGAAGTTGAAGAATTTCAGTATGAAGCATTAAAAATAGAGTCAGAATATATCCAGTATAAAGATTTTAAAGCCAAACATATTGTATTTGCAGAAGGTTTTGGAATTACTAAAAACCCATTTTTTAGCTATTTACCATTAAATGGAACTAAAGGAGAAATGCTAACCATTGAAGCTCCAGATTTAAAGATGGAGTTCATTATGAAATCCTCTGTGTTTATAGTGCCGTTAGGAAATGATTTGTTTTGGATTGGAGCTACTTATGAACGTGAAGATAAAACACATAGTATCACTGAAGATGCAAAAGAGCAACTCATAGATAAACTAAAGCAAATTATCAAATGCGATTTTAAAATTGTTAAGCAAGTTGCAGGTATAAGACCAACGACAAAAGATAGACGACCTTTGGTAGGATCACACCAAGAGCATAAAAATGTCCACGTATTAAACGGATTAGGAACACGAGGTGTTATGATTTCTCCATATGTAGCAGAGCAACTATTTAATCATATTGAAAATGGAGCGTTATTGAATCCAGAAATAGATATAAAGAGAGTTAAGAATTAGTGATTGTAGCCAATTTCCGAAAAGAAGATTATAAGTGATATTTTATTTCTTTGCTGTATTCTTATCATAAGCTACAAACATATTAATCCAAATATTTCTTGATAACCTCATGATTATTGGACCAAAGACAGCCATGGTGGCAACAATAGCGATAAATGCAGTGATTAAAGACGATTTAAAGACTAAGTGACTTATTAAAAAAGCAGGCACAGCAAAGGCAATTCCAACACCATAACTCACGTACATTGATCCATAGAAAAATGAAGGTTCTAGGCGATACTGCAGTTTGCAATGAGAGCAGTTATCATTAATTTTCAGTACATCTCTAAGTACATAAGGATTCTTAGTTTGATACATAGATTCTTGATGACATTTTGGGCAAGCTCCCATAAAAATGCTATAAATTTTTGTGCCTTTTAACATGACTTAAATTTGATTACTTTTGTCGTCTTTACTGAAAAACAAAATTAATTTAATTGTTGGTAAACTAGAAGGTAATTACAATGTTTATTGTAATTCTAATATTAGAAAAAACTATGCTTAATATACATAATCTTTCCATCTCATTTCAAGGTGAATTCTTATTTGAAGACATCACTTTTAAGCTAAGTCCTGGAGACCGTATAGGTTTAATAGGTAAAAACGGAGCTGGGAAATCTACAATGCTTAAAATTTTATCTAAAGAGTTAGAACCAGATTCTGGACAAATTGCTGCAGATAAAAATTTGACTTTTGGGTTTTTAAAACAGGATATCGACTTTACCCTCGGAAGAACAGTACTTCAAGAGTCTTATGAAGCTTTTAAAGACATTAAAGAGCTTGAAGC
>CAJQOA010000172.1 GCA_905479815.1 uncultured Psychroserpens sp. | reverse complement strand
AAAAGAACGTTCTATAAATTAATTCTTGAGGATATACTGAGAATACACTGTAGAAAAACAAAATCATTACCCATAATAAAGGTTTGTTTAAAACGACAGTATAAAGACTTGATGGATCTACAAACCATACATATGCCGTTGTTATAATGGCAATAATTACTAATTGAATTAACGTGCGTTTAAAGAACGATTTCCAATTAAGGTGCTTGGCCATTTTAAACTTATTTTTTTGAACACGTAACAACACAAATAGTATATACAAAAAACCCATAACACCAATGATCATTTTTATCCAAACCGGATAATCAATAGCAAAACTAACAGGTACTATAATGAATATGATAAAAAATTCGGTAAGCTTATAAACGGTTGTTTGCATTTTTAAAATTAATCAAATTAAACTAAACACTAATGGCTGTCGTGTGTTTTACTTCACTAATCATAAAAGCACTATGAGTACTTCCTATATGGCTAATTGAAGTTAATTTTTTAACCATAAACTCTCTAAACTCGTCCATATCTGCTACAATAACCTTGAGCAAATAATCATAATCTCCACTAATATGATAACATTCTAAAACCTCATCTAATTGCTTCACTTCTTTTTCAAATTGAACAACATAGTCTTTGGTATGTTGCAACAATTTAATACTACAAAACGTCACGAATGATCTATCAACAGACTTTTTATCAATAAGTGTGACATACTTTGAAATAATCCCTTCTCGTTCTAGCTTTTTAATACGCTCATAAACAGCGGTAACTGATAGATTTAATTTACCAGAGAGTTCTTTATTGGTTTGTTTACTATCCAGTTGAAGAAAATGGAGTAATTTTTTATCGATGACATCTAATTGAATCATAAGTTTGAAAGATTTTCAGTTTTATATATTGAACACTAACATATTAAGCAAATATAACCATAAATCAATTGTTATGTAGTTTTATTTTCTAAATAAATACATAATCATTGTTTAATAATCTAAATAAGTCGACTTTTGATGCATGAAGGAATTTATCATTATTGGAGCTGGGCAAGCTGGATTATCAATGGCTTATCAGCTTACTCAATTAAAAAAAGACTTTTTAATTATTGATGCAAACAGTGAAACTGGAGCACCATGGTTAAAACGTTGGGACTCATTAAAGTTATTTACACCTACAGAATTTAATCATTTACCAGGAATGGATTTCCCTACAAAAAAGGGATATTATCCAGATAAGTATGAGGTTGCTGCCTATTTAAAGTCTTATGTTGAAAAATTCAAAATACCAATTACCTTCAACCAAAAAGTTACAGGCTTAAAAAAGGAAGATGATTATTTTGTTTTACAAAGTGAATCTGAAACCTACAAAGCTAAAAATGTCGTGGTTGCAACTGGCCCTTTTCATAAGCCATTTACACCTCCATGTCATACTAAAATTTCAAAAGATATTATTCAAATACATAGTGAACACTACAAAAACCCTGAACAGCTTCAAAATGGAGACACGTTAGTTGTTGGTTCTGGTGATTCTGGAGTTCAAATACTAAATGAGATTTCAAATACAGATCGTAATGTCTATTTTTCAGGAGACACGAATATCACCTCAATACCTCAAGAAATATTAGGTAAAACATTGTGGTGGTGGTTCAAAAAAATCGGTTTCTTATCGGTTAGTAAATTTTCATACATAGGAAGAAAATTAAGCAAAGGCGGACAACCCATTATTGGAACAGATGTCAAATCACTCTTAAAAAAAGAAAATGTTCTTTGTGTTGGAAGAACTTTAGATGCCAATGAAACTGAATTACATTTTGAAGAAGGCACACACACTACCATAAAAAACATAGTTTGGGCAACAGGTTTTAAACCAAATTTTGAGTGGATCGAAGGTGTTACATTAAACGATTACAAGTACCCAAAAAATTATAGAGGTGTTAGTGATATTGACGGACTTTATTTTTTAGGGCTTCCTTGGTTGTATACTAGAGGTTCTGCAACACTAGGAGGTGTAAAAAAAGACACTAAATTTCTAAGTAATTATATTGAAAAACTAGAAGTAAAACCTGCTAAAGCTAGCATGATTTTAAAAAAACAGTTCGCATAAATTAACCCTATAACACATGAAAAAAAGTTATCAAGGTATTGAACAAAAAAGAGTCGAAGGAGATATTTGGTTTAATGAC
Source organism: uncultured Psychroserpens sp. (assembly GCA_905479815.1). Lineage (GTDB taxonomy): Bacteria > Bacteroidota > Bacteroidia > Flavobacteriales > Flavobacteriaceae > Psychroserpens. The sequence goes on along the minus strand of CAJQOA010000172.1, from coordinate 23,801 downwards.
CTTAAACGCAAACGTTCTCAAGGTCCTGCATTAACTACAAATAGATACGACAACTATAATGAGTCTACCAAATCTATACATGCTGGTCAATATGACGATCCAACAACAGGAGCTATTGGTACTCCAATTTTTCAATGCTCAACGTTTTACCTTAACGAAGCCTCATATGAAGCTATTGAAGAAGGACGTGGACGTGATGAGATGATTTACTCGCGCTATGGTAACCCATCACAATGGAGTGTACAAGAAAAATTATCTGCTTTAGAAAATGCTGAAAGCTCTATTGTATTCTCATCAGGTATGGCAGCTATTTCTACAGCAATTCTTGGAATGCTAGACAAAGGTAGTCACGTCGTTTCATCACGAGATATTTATGGAGGTACTTATAATTTTTTATACGAGGATTTAGATAAATTTGGTATGTCTGTGACATTTACATCACCTACAGACATTAATGATATTGAAGCTGCAATACAAGACAATACTAAAATATTATACTTTGAAGCCTTAACAAATCCACTATTAAAAATAGCACCAATTGAAGCTATCGTTGCCTTGGCAAAAAAATATAACTTAAGAGTTATTATAGACAATACATTCTTAACGTCATACAACTTAAAGCATTTAAATTTAGGTGTAGATCTAGTTGTGAATTCTGCCTCAAAATACTTAAATGGTCATTCAGATTTAATTGGTGGTACCGTTTCAGGATCTAGAAAATTAATTGACCGTTTATGGCCACAAATGCTAAAAAATGGAGGCTCATTAGATCCTCATGCCTGCTTTTTATTAGAACGTAGTTTAAAAACATTTGCGCTACGCATGAGAGCTCATAATAGTAATGCATTAGAACTTGCTACATATTTAGAAAATCATTCAAATATTAAAAAGGTTTACTATCCTGGTTTAAAGTCCCATGATCAACATGAATTGGCTCAAACACAATTAAAAGGAAAAAACTCTGGGATGATTAGTTTTGAAATTGAAGGTGGAGATAAAAATGCGCATGCACTTCTAAAGCTTTTAAAATTACCTAAAGAAGCGACAAGTCTTGGTGGTGTAGAAAGCCTCATTTCATTACCTTATAATACATCACAAGCATCACTAACCAAAGAACAACAAAAAGCTATTGGTATTAACGACGGTCTTATACGACTTTCTGTTGGCGTAGAAGATATTGAAGATTTAATATCAGATTTTGAACAAGCACTACATTTCATATTTAAAAAAGAACCTAACTATGCTTAATAATATAAATATTGCTGGCTTAAGCGAATATGCTAACGAAGTCAAAGAAGAAAACATACAAGGCAAAGCATCTTATGGTGTAAAATTGAATTGGGAAAGCGGAACCAAAACTACAGTATCAACAAAAAACATGGTACTTGGAAAACATAAACTTATTCGTGATTTTAAATTTACTATTGATGAGCCTAGTGAATTATTAGGAGTAAACGCTGCTCCAAATCCAGCAGAATATATGCTTGGAGGTATGGCTGGCTGCATGGCAGTGACCTTTATGGCTGGTGCAACAGCAATGAATATAGAAATAAATCAATTACAACTTGAAATTGATGGCGAATTAGATTTGCAAGGTTTTCTAGGTTTAAATCCTGATGTGAATCCAGGTTTTCCTGAATTAAAATTCATTTTTCATGTTGAAGGAAATGGTACTCAAGAACAATATGAGAAATTGATGGAACGTGTGACTATGCATTCACCCAACTATAACACTATAAAAAATGAAGTGAAGGTCATTGGTAAACTTCAATCTTAATTTAAAGATTATTAAATACCTTTAGCCCGTACCCAAAGTGCATTCATCGTAAACTTAAAATCATCCATCTCTGGAGCAAAAGGCTTCATATCCAGACGATTATTCGTTTTGTATAATTTTAAATTAAAAACAGGTTTGTAACCGTCTCGTGTTTCTACTAATGGGTAACGTAAATCTTTATAGATATAATCACCGTTTTCTTTGCTTTCAACACTGTAGTAATCATTACTGAACCATGTTAAACCCTTAAGATCAGGATATTCCTCTACTTTTAAATCTCTTGTCTTCGGAAGTGTTTTCCATCCTGAAAACGCATCTGCTGTATCAAACAATGAATAATATCCAACTTGGTACGTGCTATCAGTTTCTGCAATACCATACCATAAAATATTATTTAGAATTGAAGGCTGTGTACTAAATCGATTGTGAACAATTCCTTTTTCGGCTAAAGACGTTTTAAACACACGATCAATATGTAACTTATTACAAATTGTAAATATCATATAGATTGAACTCAAACCTAGACCTATTTTTAACCATAATCGACGCTTGTTATTTTGTCGTTTATAAAACATTAAAACAATCATGCTTAACAAAAAAGGAATAGTGTATACTGGATCTGCAACTGCGATATTATTAAAAGCGACGCGATAATTAGAGAATGGTGCGAATAACTGCGTGCCGTAAGGTGTAAAGCAATCTAGAATAGGATGTGTAAATAAAGACCAAAAAAACAGTAAGGTCCAGTCTTTTTGAGTGGTGGTATGTAACCGCTTTCCGTTGTTATATAATTTGAATATAAGCCAACCCAATGCAAAAGCGGCAAAAATAGAAAACAATATAGAGTGCATAAACCCTCTATGAAATAACATGATATCAATTTCATTGGAGTAAAATAGTCTTCCGAAGAACACATCTAAATCAGGAATAGTACCGCCAATGGCACCAAATAGTAGCGCTTTATTACCAATTTTTTTTCCTAAAACGGCTTCTCCACAAGCAGCACCTAAAACAATTTGAGTTAATGAATCCATATGAATTGCGAATTTACATCAAGCATCTCAATTGTCATAACTTATAACATAAAGGATATTAATTTATGGCGTGGGAAATCTATTAGTTCTTTTTTTCTAAAGCTTCTAATCGCTTTAAGATAGCTGCGTTTGCTTTTAAAAGCGCTGCATTTTGTTTTTGAAGTTCTTCTATCTGGTCTTGTTGCTCTTGCACTGCTTTTACAGTGACTGGTATAAAATCATTATATCGTAATGCATAATTACCTTTAGAATCGACATAAACAACACCGTTATTTGAATCACCAACATTATTGAATGCTATTTCAACTTCTTGAGCAATAAAACCATATTCTGTTTTTTTGTTTTCATCATTATTTTTGAAATATGAAACAGGACGTAATGTTTTTATAAAATCTAAACCTAGTTCAGAATTAATAATATTTGATTTCTTTCTTCTGTCTGAAACAACAGTCCAAGCTGCCTCAGTTGTAGCTAGAGTAATTTGGTCATTTCCAATTCGTATTGAATTGCTAACTGCTGACGCTTGATAACCAATAGATATAGCATTTGTTTGGTTAGCAGCATTTGCATCACGACCAATAATAACACTAGTATTACCAGTTCCGTTAAACTGACCTGCATTATATCCAATTGCAACATTACTACTCCCAGAACCATTAAATAAAGCTGCTGTACCAATTGCAGTATTAAAGGTCGAATTATTTTGTGTCATAGTATTAGCACCAATAGAAACATTACCTTCTCCAGTAGCTATAAGTAAAGCATCCAAACCAATAGCTATATTATTAATAGAGCGAATTGCTTGCCCAGCACGATAGCCAATAGCTACGTTACCAGATGTTGTCTGACCTGAGGCTGCAGAACCTGTACCCATGGCATTTGTTCCAATGGCGATATTTTGAATAGAAGCAGTAGCTAAATGATTGTCAAAGGCGCTAACACCAATTGCAATATTATCTAGTGCATTATTATTAGTTCCTGCACGGTAACCAATCGCAATAAATTTTGATCCAGTATTATTCATTGCAGCTTCATAACCAAGCGCAACATTATCATTTCCTGGTGCTATTGATGTTAATGTATTATATCCAATGGCAATATTGGCATAACCAACAGCTGAATTAGGGCCAAAAGCAGTAGTTCCAGACAAAGCATTACTTCCTATAGCTACACTTTCTACACCATTAATACTCGCTCCTAAAGCATTTGTACCAAATGCAACATTATTTGTATTCGTATTAACGGCTAAAGCACCGACACCAAATGATGTGTTAGTTTCGCCTATTCTACCAGCAGGTGTATTAAATCGTCTAAAAAAAACGTCTGCATCATTTAAAGACCCCATAAAACTTGAAGTTGTGACACCTGTATTACCATCTAATAACCATCCAGAACCACCAAATCTAACCCATTCCAATGTTACACCATTATCAAACAAATAATAATAGCCTGGCTCTACAGTACCATTACTAGTGGTATTATAAACCATTTCAGATGCTGTAGGCGTTAAAACAGTAAGTGTTGTTAAATCTGTTAAAGCAACTCTAGGTATTAATAAACCATTATTAGCAGATTCAATATCTAGTGCTCCATTTGGCGTTGTTGTACCTATACCAACTTGTGCATTCAAAGTGAATGATATGAATAAAATAATTAGAAAATTTAATAATGTTTTCATAATTCTTGTAGGGTTTTTTGATTAATTGAAAGTTAACCAACATTATATAAAGAAGCCTTAGTTAACAAGTATATAAACCATACAAAGCAAGAAATCACCACTAAACTCATGCAAACGCCTATTTAACTAGCCTTTAAAGAAGAATTTATTTCAAATTAAAAAAAGCAGAAAAACACAAATAATCAAAATGTATAGGTAATGTATGGTTTTTAAAAACACTTGAAATTCAATAAAAACCTATATTTCAATTATTTATGTTGAATTTCTAAAAAAATATTTTTAAAAGCTATGTAACATTGAAAACAATACAGTAGCGGTCGTTAGTGAATATTGAAACAAAACACATCCATACAATATATTATCATTTGCAAATGGCTAGACAAAATCGTAACATTACAAGACAAAACTGACATTATAATTATATGAGCGAAGACAATAACATTTCAGAAATTAAAATTGAAGATCAAAAAATTATAGATAATACAGAATTAAGTATTTGGGAAGCTCTAATTCCTGTAATAGCTTTAGTAGGAATGTTAGCTTATAATATTTATGTTTTTGGAGATGACGCATTAAGTGGTAGTAATCAATTTGTTCTTCTATTAGGAGCTGCTGTAGCTGCAATAGTTGGTTTTAAAAACAAAACCTCATACAAAAGAATGTTAGAAGAAGTCGCTGAAAATGTAAAATCTACGACTGGAGCATTATTAATTTTATTAATGGTTGGTGCACTTGCAGGAACATGGTTAATTAGCGGTATCATACCTACAATGATTTATTATGGTTTACAAATATTGAATCCAACAATTTTTCTTGCTGCTTGTGTTGTTATTTGTTCTATTATATCGATTGCAACAGGAAGTTCTTGGACCACCTCTGCAACTGTTGGTATTGCTTTAGTAGGAATTGGAGAAACTCTAGGCATTTCAATAGGAATGACTGCTGGAGCTGTTTTGTCTGGAGCTTATTTTGGTGATAAAATGTCACCATTAAGTGACACAACAAATTTAGCACCTGCTATGGCTGGAGGGGAACTATTCGCTCATATAAAATATATGGCGTTAACTACAATACCCACTATTATTCTAACACTTATTATTTTTATAATTATTGGTCTTAATATTGACACAAATGGGACTCCTGTAATTCAAGACAAATTAAATGCTATTGATGGTGCTTTTAATATTAGCCCTTGGCTATTTATTGTTCCTGTACTTGTAATTATTATGATTATAAAAAAGACGCCACCTCTTATAGCGCTTTTATTAGGTGCCCTTTTAGGAGGAGCAGCTGCTATAATTGCTCAACCTAATATAGTAGCAACAATTGCTGGTGCTGAATCTCTAACTTTTCAATCTGCCTACAAAGGTATAATGAATGCTTTAACAGTTGATACTGCCGTTACTACTTCAAGTGCCGAATTAAATGATTTATTTACAGCTGGCGGAATGAAAGGTATGCTAGGCACTATATGGCTTATCGTTTGTGCCATGGTTTTTGGTGGTGTCATGGATGCTATTGGAGCTTTATCACGAATTACCAAATCATTGCTAAAAATGGCAACAACAACATTTGGATTATTTGCAAGTACTGTTGCAAGTTGTTTAGCATTAAATTTAACAGCTTCAGATCAATATCTAGCATTAGTAATTCCAGGTAAAATGTTTAAACAAGCTTATGAAGACAGAGGCTTAGCTCCAGAAAACTTAAGTAGAACCCTTGAAGATTCTGGAACAGTGACTTCTGTTTTAATACCATGGAATACCTGTGGAGCATACCATTCAAAAGTCCTATTTGGATATGCAGGAGCTACAGCTTATATCCCGTATGCTTTTTTTAGTATTATAAGTCCATTCATGACGCTTTTATTTGCAGGATTTAATATAAAAATCAAGCAGATTAAAGGTGAATTTAATTAATTTAAAATTCAAAATACTTATGCATTGTCAATCTTAGGGCAATGTCTATATTTGCAGCCGAATTTAAATTTTAACTCAAAAAATAAATTAAAAAATGGCTGTATTAGTAGGAAAAAAAGCACCTCAATTTAATGCACAAGCGGTTATAAATGGTCGCGAATTTGTAGATAATTTTTCATTAGATCAATTCATTGGAGAGAAGCACGTTGTATTATTCTTTTACCCAAAAGATTTCACATTTGTTTGTCCAACAGAATTACATGCGTTTCAAGAAAAATTAGAAGAATTTAAATCTAGAAACACCGAAGTAATAGCAGTATCAACAGATACTGAGCAATCTCACTTTGGTTGGTTACAATTAGAAAAAAACCAAGGTGGCATCAAAGGAATCACATATCCTATGGTCGCTGATACAAATAAAACCATCTCTAAGAATTACGACGTTTTAGCAGGAGAATATTACTATGATGATAATGATATGCTTCAAGCAGATGGAGAACTTATTGCTTACCGTGGATTATTTTTAATTGACAAAGAAGGTATTGTTCGTCACCAAATCGTAAACGATTTACCATTAGGAAGAAATGTTGATGAAGCATTACGTATGGTAGACGCTTTACAATTTGTAGAAGAAAATGGTGAAGTATGTCCAGCAAATTGGAGCAAAGGAAAATCAGGAATGCAAGCAACACATGAAGGTGTCTCTGAATTTTTAGAAAAGCATGTGAACTAGTCAACGTTCATTTAAATAAAAAGCCACTCGTTTGAGTGGCTTTTCTTATTTAAGTAGTTGCAATAAGTTATTGAATTTCTTTTCTAATGCATGATCATAAGCTGATTTGCCTTCACAGTCTTTTAAAGATATATCTGCACCTCTTATTAAAAGAAGTTTAATAAGAGCTTCTTTATTATACATGCTTGCAAAAATCAATGGTGTTGTTCCCATTTTGTTTTTTGCATTTATATGAGCACCATTTTCAATTAGCAATGTTGCTAACTTTTCATTCCCTTTAAAACTGACACCTATTAATGCTGAATTCCCCGTACCATCTCTAGCATCTATTTCGGCATTATGATCTATTAATAGCTTGGATGCCATTTCATTATCAAAATACGTTGCAAAAATCAATGGTGTAAACCCTCGAGAATCTTTAGTATTAACGAATTGAGGATTGCTATTTATTTGAGTTACAAGTTGCTTATAATCACCTGTACGAATAGCTTCAAAAAAAGATTCAATATCAGTCATGGTATTCCTTTAAATTAAAGAAGGAATGAACCAAAAACGATTCACTCCTTCTTATATATAAGATTATCTATAGATTACTTTAAATCAAAACGATCTAGATTCATCACTTTAGACCAAGCAGCAACAAAATCGTTTATAAATTTACTTTGTCCATCATTAGAGCCATAAACTTCACAGACAGCTCTTAATTCTGTATTAGAACCAAAAATTAAATCTGCTCGCGTTCCTTTAAACTTTACTTCTCCTGTTCTTCGATCACGTCCTTCAAAAATCGTATCATTATCAGATGTAGCACTCCATGTGTAAGTAAAATCAAGAATATTAGTAAAGAAATCATTAGTTAAACTTCCTACAGCATCAGTAAACACACCATCATTAGATCCATCATAATTAGTTCCTAAAACTCTTAATCCGCCAACTAAAGCAGTCATTTCTGGAATAGAAAGTGTTAATAAATTTGCACGATCTACTAATAAGTCTTCTGCTGCTACATCTAGTTTAGAATTCATATAGTTTCTAAATCCGTCTGCTAAAGGTTCTAAATATCCAAATGATTCTAAATCGGTTTGTTCTTGAGACGCATCTCCTCTACCTTGAGTAAAAGGAACAGAAATAGTATGTCCTCCATTTTTAGCAGCTTCTTCAACACCAACAGTACCAGCTAAGACAATTAAATCTGCCATAGAAATAGAGCCATTAAATTCACTTTGAATCCCTTCAAGTACATGTAATACTTTATTTAATTCTGAAGGATTATTAACCTCCCAACTACGTTGAGGCTCTAAACGTAAACGCCCACCATTAGCTCCTCCTCTCATATCTGAACCTCTAAATGTAGATGCCGAAGCCCATGCTGTTGAGACCATTTGAGATACTGAAAGACCAGACGTTAAAACCATCTTTTTTAATGATGACATATCAGCATCTGATAATTTATAATTTACTGCAGGAATTGGATCTTGCCATAGTAATTGTTCTTTAGGAACTTCTGGTCCTAAGTAACGACCAATTGGTCCCATGTCTCTGTGAGTTAACTTATACCAAGCTCTTGCAAATGCATCTTCGAATGCTTTGTGATCGTTATGAAAACGCTGTGATATTTCTAAGAATCCTGGGTCTTTTTTAAGAGCCATATCAGCAGTTGTCATCATCAACGCTTGTTTACCATTTGCATCTCCAGCTTTTGGTGCCATTTTAGCATTTGAACCTGCAGTTGGTGTCCATTGATGTGCACCTGCAGGGCTTTTAGTTAATTCCCAATCATAATTGAGAAGTACATCAAAATACTCATTATCCCAACGTGTTGGATTTGGTGTCCAAGCGCCTTCAATACCACTAGTAATAGTATCATCTAAAACTCCTGAGTTGAATGTGTTTTTCCAACCTGTACTCATTTCTTCTATTGAAGCACCATGAGGTTCTAGTCCTACGTATTTATCAGGATCTGCTGCACCATGTGCTTTTCCGAAGGTATGTCCACCAGCAACTAAAGCCACTGTTTCTTCATCATTCATTGCCATGCGACCAAATGTGATACGGATATCGTGTGCTGATTTTAAAGGATCTGGATTACCATTAGGTCCTTCTGGGTTCACATAGATCAATCCCATATGAACAGCTCCTAAATGCCCTTCTAAATCACCATCACTGGTATCATAACGATCATCGTTATCTAACCAACCTGTTTCACTTCCCCAATAAATATCTTGTTCTGGTTCCCAAACATCTTCTCGTCCACCAGCAAAACCAAATGTTGGGAATCCCATAGATTCTAATGCGCAGTTTCCTGCAAGAACCATTAAATCTGCCCAAGAGATTTTGTTACCGTATTTCTTTTTAACTGGCCAAAGCAATAAACGTGCTTTGTCTAGGTTACCGTTATCTGGCCAACTATTAAGTGGCGCAAAACGATGTGTACCTGTACCTGCTCCTCCTCGTCCATCCCCAACACGATACGTTCCTGCACTATGCCATGCCATACGTATCATGAATCCACCATAATGACCATAATCTGCAGGCCACCAATCTTGAGAATCTGTCATTAAATTGGTAACATCTTGTTTTAGAGCCGTAAAATCAACGCTATTAAATGCTTTCGCATAATCAAAATCTTCTCCTAAAGGATTTGACTTTGATGCATGTTGGCGTAAAATATTTAGTTTTAATTCATTTGGCCACCAGTCTCTGTTTTTAGTTCCTCCTCCAGCAGTTTTCTTTTGTGTTCCACTTAAAAAAGGGCATTGACTTGCGTCACCATTCTGGTGATTCCCGTTGTTATCCATAGTTATATTTGTTTAAGATGTTTTTCGATTCTATAAAGTTAGAAAATTTACAACTCAATCTATAATAGAAATAGATTATAATAACTTATAACAAAATTGAAAAAACTTATAGAAGGCTAATTCACATTCATAAAACAAAAAAACTAATCAGTAGTTAATTCAAAATAATAATAAAAAGTAAAAAGCTATATTCTCCACGAATATAGCTTTTCAACAACCTAACTAAATCAATCAAAATAATATCTAAATTTAGATATCCATCTAATTTGTTTAACAAATATAATAAATAGTTAAACAATAATATAAGACATTATAAAAATTTTAACGTTAGGAAGAATTTAAAATGCGACCAATAAAGTGGTACATTTTTTGTAACTTATAGTTTATAAGAAAGACTTATAAATTATATATATTAATCTTAAATCTAAAACTATGTCAGATACAGCATACACAAAAATATTCTCAGGAAGTTTCATTATTGTACAACTTGCTTTAGATAGACTTATAAGCGCAGGAATAAACGCTATTATTAAAGACGAATCTGAATCTGGAAGACTTGCAGGTTTTGGAGCCTCTATACAAGGCTACCAAGAGCTTTATGTTAATGATGAAGAATTAACACAAGCTCAAACAATCATATCAAGTATTAAGGAAGAATTAGAATCTTAGAGTTTTTCTATTTCCGAATAACATAAAATGAGTCATTAAATTTATGCTGTTACTGCATACATTTTTTCTCTCATCTCTTTAATCTTCTTATCACTCATATATTCATCAAAGGTCATGTAACGATCTATAACTCCGCTTGGTGTTAACTCAATAACTCGGTTTGCAACAGTTTGAGCAAATTCATGATCATGCGTTGTAAATAATACTGTGCCTTTGAAGTTTTTAAGTGAGTTATTAAATGCTGTAATACTTTCTAAATCTAAGTGATTTGTTGGTTCATCAAGCATTAATACATTTGCTCTTACCATCATCATACGACTTAACATACAACGTACTTTTTCTCCTCCAGAAAGTACATTTGAGGTTTTTAGAGCTTCTTCCCCACTAAAAATCATTTTACCAAGAAACCCTCTAATGAAAACTTCTTCTCTCTCTTCTTCAGTTGTTGCCCATTGACGTAACCAATCTACAAGCGTTAAATTATTATCAAAATACTCACTATTATCTAGTGGTAAATAAGATTGTGTTGTTGTAACTCCCCAAGAAAACTTACCAGCATCTGCTTTTTCTTTACCGTTTATTATTTGATAAAACGCTGTTGTTGCTCTAGAATCTTTAGAGAACACCACTACTTTTTCTCCTTTATTAAGATTGATATCTATGTTATTAAATAAAACGTCACCTTCTAATGATGATGATAAACCTTCTATATTTAATATTTGATCTCCTGCTTCGCGATCACGTTCAAAAATTATTGCAGGATAACGACGACTAGAGCGTCTAATATCTCCAATATTTAATTTTTCAATCATTTTCTTTCTACTTGTTGCTTGCTTTGATTTTGCAACATTGGCAGAGAAACGTCTAATAAATTCTTCTAGTTCTTTTTTCTTGTCTTCAGCTTTTTTGTTTTGTTGTGCATGTTGTCTTGCTGCTAATTGTGAAGACTCATACCAAAAGGTATAGTTACCAGAAAAATGGTTGATTTTACTAAAATCAATATCTGATATATGTGTACAAACCGCATCTAAGAAGTGTCTATCGTGAGAGACCACAATCACACAATTGTCATAGTTGGCTAAAAAGTTTTCTAACCAGGATATAGTTTCATAATCTAAATCATTGGTAGGCTCATCCATAATCAATAAATCTGGACTTCCAAAAAGTGCTTGAGCCAATAATACTCTTACTTTTTGTTTACCATCTAAATCTTTCATTAAGGTATAATGATGTTCTTCTTTAATACCAAGATTTGAAAGCATAGCAGCAGCATCACTATCTGCATTCCAACCATTCATTTCTTCGAACTGTACTTGAAGTTCTCCAATTTTTTCAGCATTTTCATCCGTATAATCTGCATAAAGTGCATCAATTTCAGATTTCAACTTAAACAAAGGCTTGTTACCCATAATGATGGTTTCTAAAACAGTGTGCTCATCATATAAATTATGATTTTGTTCTAAAACCGACATACGTTTACCAGGCTCAAGGTGTACATGTCCTGAAGTTGGATCTTGTTTTCCTGCAATAATATTTAGAAATGTAGATTTCCCTGCTCCATTTGCACCGATAATTCCATAAATATTTCCATTATTAAAGGTTGTATTTACTTCATCAAAAAGCACTCTTTTTCCGAATTGTACCGAAAGATTTGATACTGATAACATACTGTATTTATTTAAGTTACAACTTCTAGCATTATAAAATTTCTGAAGAAATACAAATGCTCAAAGTTTCAGGATGCAAAAGTAGAAAATTCTAACGATTGTAAGAAACTAAAATGGTTTAAATTTTAGCGCTCAAAATGCTTCTAATCTTAGTGAAATCAACATTTAACAACGTATTAACATCAGTTAAGAGTTTCAACCTTTATTTTTGTTATTAATATAAAATACCCACGACTTAAATTTTCTATGAAACTAATTATAGTTAGCATATTAACAAGTTTCTTATTTATAGGTTGCGATTCGGAATCTGAGATTAGCGATATAGCCTATTTTGGAGGTGAAATCATAAACCCAAATAATAATTACGTAACACTCTATAACAATGAGAGTGAGCGTGATACAATACTTCTTGACGCACGAAATAGATTTGTGTACAAAATCAAAGATTTAAAAGCTGGCTTATATCATTTTACTCATGGTGGCGAATTTCAAACACTACTTATAGAGCCAAATGATAGTATTATGCTTAGACTAAATACCAATGATTTTGATGAATCATTAGTGTATACTGGTAATGGCTCAAAAAAGAATAACTACCTCATAAAAGCATTTTTAAATGATGAAGTGGTTAGTAAAAAATTCTATAAACTCCAACATCTAGAGCCTGAAGAATTTGAAAGTCACATAGATAAAGCAAAACGACAACGCATAGAAAACCTTGAACGTTTTGTATTGAAACAAGAAACCTCACTATTGTTCAAGAAAATTGCTGAAGCTGGTATTAATTACAGCTACTACACTTATAAAGAAAAATATCCTTTTGGTTACTTCGGAAATAATAAATTGATACACTATAAGGATCTTCCTGATGGGTTTTACGATTACAGATCAAATGTTGACTTTAATGATGTAGCTCTAAGTGGTGTTTATTCTTATAATAAATTTATGGATTGGTATTTTCACAATACTGCTTTAAAAGAATACTACCACGATGGAAGTCATCATAAATTTGATAGACAAGCTCTAGACTATAATTTAGAAAAATTGAGATTGATTGATAGTGTTATTGATAACAAAACAATAAAAAACTATGTGCTTAAACATGCAACTAGAGTTTTTGTTTATAATAGTTCTAGCGCTGAGCAATCTAAAAGTATGCTAGATTCTTATATGGAAAAAAGCACAAATGATGTTGACAAAAAGTACATTGAGAATTTAGTTAATTCTACATTAAGTTTATATCCAGGAAATAAAGTACCTAGTATTCAAATTGTAGATTTTAATAGTAATATCATTAATCTACATGATGTTATTAAAGCTCCAACTGTAATTTACTGTTGGTCTTCAAATTTCAAATTTAGTTATAGAAATAATCATTATATGATGAAAAACTTAAAAACTAAATATCCTGACATGAACTTTATTGCTATCAACATCAATGATATGAATACGATCTCATGGAAAAAGACATTAAATTTATTGAAGTATCCTACTGAGAATGAATACATGTTTAAAAACCCTAACGAGGCTATACAAAAGTTTGCTATTGCCAACTCCCAAAAGGTACTAATTGTTGACTATAAAGGACATATCATTGAATCTAATATAGATTTGTTTAGTACAGATATTGATGAAGTAATTGAAACAACTCTAGCTTCAAATTAGTAACCAAATAATAAAGTATAAAAAAACTCTTGAAGGTGTCTTCAAGAGTTTTTTTATGCTTTTAAGATTCTAAATGATATTTAGTTTCCTTTATTATAATCTGCTAAGAATTTTTCTAATCCTATGTCTGTTAATGGGTGTTTAAGTAATCCTACAATAGAACTTAAAGGTCCTGTCATGACATCTGCACCTAACTTAGCACAATCAATCACATGCATTGTGTGACGAACTGAAGCTGCAAGGATTTCAGTTTCAAAACCATAGTTATCATAGATCATTCTAATTTCTGCAATAAGATTTAAACCATCTGTAGAAATATCATCTAATCTACCAATAAATGGAGATACGTATGTTGCTCCTGCTTTTGCTGCCAATAATGCTTGACCAGCAGAAAACACTAGAGTTAGATTTGTTTTAATACCTTTATCTGTAAAATACTTACAAGCTTTGATACCATCTTTAATCATTGGTAACTTCACAACAATTTGTTCATGCAAATCGGCAAGTGCTTCACCTTCTCTTACCATACCATCAAAATCTGTAGAAATAACTTCTGCAGACACATCTCCATCTACAATATTACAGATGTTGACATAATGTTTCATAATGTTATCATGACCTGTAATACCTTCTTTTGCCATTAATGACGGATTGGTCGTTACACCATCTAAAATACCAAGATCTTGAGCTTCTTTAATTTGGTCAAGGTTTGCTGTATCAATAAAAAATTTCATGTGTTATTATGTTATAGTTGTGATTAAAATTATGAGCACGAATTTACAATTTTATCACGTTTTCCAGAGAACATATTATTAAATGATATTAACAATGCGATACTTAGTCTCCAATAATAATAGTATATTCTTTAGATGTCGATTCTGAACATAGTGGATCATCATACGTATCATTCTCATCATCATAAGTTAATGGAGGATCGACATATAAAAAGATTGTAAATCTAAACGTACCAGCAGTTGTTGGTGTCCCTTCAATAGATACTGTTCTGTAATTAACAACCATGCCAAGTCCATCAGGAAGATTTCCATCAATGTCAAACTCATAACCATAATTATTATCTTGAGGTTCGTTTTTAATTTGTGCATCAAACTCTTCATAATAATAAGAGCCAATAGGGCCAACAGCAAAAGATTTATCAGGCAACTCTGGTCTACGATTAACAACACAATCTAAGAAATCATCGCAGTTTGAAAATGTGAATAGGCTAAAAACTAATAGTAGAGGTAATAGTCGTTTCATAAGTTGATTTATTTGAATCAGTAGTCATCAAAAAACATACCGAAAACTATAACTTATAGTGATTTAACAACATTTTCTCATACATCTTATCTGGTAAGATTCGCTTTAAAACGATAGAAAATTTTTGCATAAATGCTCCAACCTTATAATGAATTTTAGGGTTAGATGTATTGATGATTTTATAAATCATATTAGACACCATAATAGGATCATCACCACTATCAACATCCTCGTCAATAGCTTTTAAAACTTGACCGTATTTTTCTTCATAAGGAGACCCTTTAATGACTGGAGCATGAAATCGACCAGCAGCAATATTAGTTGCAAAGTCACCAGGAGCAACATTTGTCATATGGATATTAAAATCTTTAATTTCCATTCTAAAGGCTTCAGTAATTAACTCTAACGCACCTTTACTTGCGCTATAAATTCCACGATATGGCAATCCCATATACCCAGCAATCGATGTGATATTGATTATAAGTCCAGAGTTTTGTTTGCGCATTTGAGGCAATACTGCTTTTATAACGTTAATTGGGCCAAAAAGGTTCGTTTCAAAATTACGTTTGATTTCTTCATTTGGAATATCCTCAATAGGACCAGTTATTCCTGCACCAGCATTGTTAATAACCACATCTATTCGTCCAGCTTCTGTTGCCACAGTTTCAATAGCTTTTTCTACAGAAAGCACATCAGCTACATCTAGTGCAACCAATTTGATTTTAGAATCTGGATACCGTTCTGGAGATCTACTCGTTCCATAAACTGTAAATCCTTTTTGAGATAAAAATTCACCAATAGATTTTCCTATTCCTGAAGATCCACCTGTGATTAAAACAACTTTTGACATAAAACAGATTTAAGCAATTAACATTCTTAACACGACTATTCATTGTAAAATTACTAATGAAATCTGTAGGAATCGTAAAAATGAAAAAAGATTTGCCAGTTTTACCTAACAAATCTTTATTATTTATAGTTATCAGTCTTGTAAAAAAGACCTCAAATATGGGCATAAAAAAAGGCAAGCTACCTACATCACACTGCTACGACCGTTTACCTTTGCTTCGTTCCCGACCTGGAGGATTCAACAGGAGCTAGTTGTGTAGGACTTGCCAGCTACAAAGATACAATCTTTTCATACTTTCACAATAATTTTTCAATGATTTTTAAACTGAATTTTATTTGATTTTTTAAACTGAATTTTATTAAATAACTTGCACCTAAATATCAATAAAATGCATTCAATTAAAGCTTTCATAATCACGATCTTAAGTATCACAATTATTTCTTGCGGAAATTCTACATCTCCAAAATCTAGCCTTTCCATTACTACAGATGCTAAAAACAATGTAGCAACGCTCGGAGAAACTGTAACGCTTTCAATTAAAAACCCAGAACAGGTCGAAATTTCAGAAATTAGCTACACCTTAAATGGAGAACCAGTTGAAGCTTCTTTTAAACTCGACGATGAACTTTTGGGAGTTCAAACTATTAGTGCTTATTTTAAAATTGGAGATGCTTCCGAAGCTATTTCTTCAAAGATTACCATTTTAAACAACCAATCACCAAAAGTGTACAGTTATAAAATTATCAATGAATATCCTCATGATATCACGTCTTACACCCAAGGTTTAGAATTTCATAATGGAGAATTGTATGAAAGTACAGGTCAATATGGTGAATCTAAATTGAGAAAAGTAGATTATAAAACTGGTGAGGTTTTGCAAAACAAAGCTATTGGAGATCAATATTTTGGTGAAGGTCTTACTATTATGAATGGTAACATCTACCAATTAACTTGGCAAGAAAACATAGGCTTTGTTTATGATGTCAATACATTTGAAAAGAAAAGCAGTTTCGCCTACGGAATAAGTAAAGAAGGTTGGGGAGTTTGTAACGATGGCACAAACATCTACAAATCTGATGGTACAGAACAAATCTGGTTGTTAAACCCTGAAACTTTAGTTGAAGATTCTAAAATACAAGTGTATACCCATAAAGGGAAAATAATTGGGATGAATGAATTAGAATATGTAAACGGAAAAATTTATGCTAATCGCTATCAAAAAAACGGAGTAGCAATCATCAATCCAAAAAATGGTGCCATAGAAGGTGTTATTGATTTTTCTCCATTACATAATTTGGTTAAACAACATCCAGGTTTAGATGTATTAAATGGTATTGCTTACAACCCAGAAACAAAAACACTCTTCATTACTGGTAAGCGCTGGGACAAATTATTTGAGGTTGAAGTTTTTGAGAAATAGATTACACGTATAGTTCACTCACTCAAAAGTACTGTTCACTCATTATTACTTTTAAAAGTATCTTTTCTTTTGGTTCTTTAAATCATGAGAACGATACTAAACATAAATATTCCAACACCTTGTCATGAGGACTGGAACGACATGACTCAAGAACAAAAAGGGCGTCATTGTAGATCTTGCGAGAAAACAGTTTTTGATTTCACATCTAAAACAGACGAGTATATTGTTAAAACATATCAAGAAGACATAAAGCTTTGTGGTCGATTTAAAACATCTCAAATCAATAGAGAATTAGTATTAAGCCGAAAAGAAAAAAACAACTACGTATCTTATGTTGCTTCTACCCTTTTTGCTTTCTTAAGTTATGGTTCTATGGATATTGAAGCTCAAGAACAACCAAAAGTTGTAAACACAAATCCGTCGCATTATCCAACAGTAAAAGGAAAAATGGCCATTTCAATTTTAAACAAACCTATTAATGGCACTGTAACAGATAATCATGATGGTCTTCCACTTTTAGGTGTTAATGTTGTCATCAAAGGAACAAAAACGGGTGCGCAAACAGATTTTGATGGTAACTACACATTGAAAGCAAAAAAAGGAGACACCTTAATTTTTTCTTACTTAGGTTATAAAAAAAAGGAAGTCGTTATTTCAAATTCAAGCACATACAATATAGAAATTCAATCTTATGACTTAGAAATTATGGGAGAAGTCATGATTTATGATCCTAAAATTGAAAAGACACACAACAAAAATGAAGATGAAAATTTAGATCGTAAAGAACGATCTGCAGCTGGACAATTACTATATAAAATGAAGACTATATTCCGTAATAAAGAGTAATCATGAGAACCAGCCTAAACATCAATATTCCAGAACCTTGCCATGAAGACTGGAGCAAAATGACACCACAACAAAAAGGACGTCATTGTACATCTTGTGAGAAAACTGTTTATGATTTCACGACATCTACAGATGAGCAAATCGTGAAAACTATTTTAAATGAAGCTAAAATTTGTGGACGATTTAAATCAACACAACTTAATAGAGAACTTGTTTTAAATAGAAAAGAAAGACACAACTATTTAACTTATGTTGCGTCTACCCTATTTGCTTTTTTAAGTTTTGGTACGCAAGATGTTGAAGCACAAGGAAAACCTAGAATTGTAAACGTAGATGCTACAAACACACAATTAATAAATGGAAAAATTGGGACTTCTATTTTGAATAGTAAAACTATTGAAGGTACTATCTTGTCAAAAACAGATGGATTACCATTACCAGGAGTTAGAATACTCAATCTTCGTACAAACGCTCAAACACAATCTGATTTTGATGGCAACTATTCCCTAAAAGTGAAAGCAAAAGATTCGCTAAGCTATAAGTTTAATGGAATGCAGTTAAAAATAGAAATAATTGAAAATTTTGACTACCACAAAGTTGAAATGTTAGAGAACCCATGTGCCTTTGATGCTTATGTTGTTGCAGGAACTGCAAATTATAATTTTGGTGCTTCTCTAAAAAAAGAGTGTAAAGAATATAAAAGGAAACTCAAGCATAAAACAAAACGAGAGAAATTCAATAACGGAGAATTAAAACGTACTACTGTAGGCTCATTTTTATATAACATCACTAACATTTTCCGAAGAAAAGAATAATACATACTTTTGGATTTTTAAATTCAGAAATCAAAAGAATGCAAACCCACGAGCAGGAACTCACAGTAACAAAAGACCATATAGATTTACTAAATCATGTAAACAACATAGAATATGTACGTTGGGTTCAAGACATTGCAGAAGCACACTGGAATTTAAAAACATCTCAAGAGATTAGGCAAGACTACTACTGGTTTATGATTAGTCATCACATTCAATATAAAGGAGAAGCTTTTTTAGGTGACACGATTCTATTAAAAACATTTATACTAAATTCTAAAGGTGCTAAATCAACGAGAGCTGTAGACATCTATAATAAAAAGACAAACAAACTCCTCGCCACCTCTGAAACTATTTGGTGTTTTATGTCACATGAGACTAATCGTCCAGCAAGAATCCCTGAAGATATTTCCAATTTATTCAGTTAAATAAAGACTAAAAACGCTGTTAAACTCTCTTAATGATTATTTTTTTTCTTCAGAAATGTCTTAATTTGAGGCATCAACCAACAACTCAACTTTTGAAACACTTACCACTTCTCGTTTTTCTCTTTTTGCCTTTTATTATTAATGCACAAACTATAAAAGGCTTTATTTACGATGATGAAGCCAAAGTAAAAGGGGCAAAAATCATAAATAGAACTCAAAGCATCCTTGCCTATTCTGATGATGAAGGGGCGTTTCAAATTGAAGCAGAAATTAATGATGTACTAGTCATTAACTCCTATTTTCATAATCAAGAATTTATAAGTCTTAATGCATCTCATTTTAAAGAAGATTTAGTTATCGAGCTCAAAAAAACAACTAATGAGCTAGACGAAGTTGAAGTTTCTATGGTTAAAGAAAAACTGTTTGATTCTATTGCACTTAGCAACAATACAGCAAAACAAGGACAAGTAGCCTTTAAAAAAAGAACCTTTGGAAGTGGAAAAAACCTCCAACCTACTTTAGACCTTATTGCAGTTGCTAAATTAATTGGCAAAATTTTTAAAAAGAAAAAAAGGGAGCCTGATGTGGTCTATGTCGTTCCTGAAGATTTAATAACCCTTTTTGAAACGAACACCTATTTCAATCAAAAATATCTAACAACGCAATTGGAAATTCCAAAACCATATCAGCAATTATTCTTTGATTATTGTAGTGCTCAATACTTAAATATTTCAATTCTTAAAAAAGAAAATGAATTTGATCTAGTTGATGCACTTTTAATACATAGCGACGCTTTCAAAAAAATTCTAGAAGAGCACACCAAGAATTAGATTTAAAATATTTTTAAACATCCATAATAAATGTTGGCTTCAAAAGTTATATTTGTGGTGCCTCAAGGCACATTACACAATTTACTCGAACGCAATAGTTTAGATTATTTTTATGAAGCGAATACTATACTTCCTATTTACGATATGCATATTAATGTTTTGGAGCTCATGCCGAAAAGATTTCGATTTTGCACCAAGCACAGGAAACCTTGAATTTTCAAAGGACACTATATACTTAGATACCATTTTTTCAAATATTGGATCAAGTACCTATAACTTAAAAGTATATAATCGTAGTAATGATGATATCTCAATACCTACGGTTCGTTTAAGCCAAGGTGAAAGCTCAAATTACAGATTAAATGTTGACGGTCTTCCTGGTAAAGAATTTGAAAACGTAGAACTTTTAGCAAATGATAGTCTGTTCATTTTTGTAGAAACTACAGCAGATATTCAAACACTAGCTCTAAACAGTTTAGAGTTTTTATACACAGATGCTATTGAGTTTGATACTGGTAATAATTTACAAAAAGTAGAATTAGTCACACTCATAAAAGATGCCGTATTTATCTATCCAGATCGTGATAATACAACTGGTGTTGTCGAAACCTTAACTTTTGATGTTGATGGTGATGGCACGCAAGATGAAACCACACTTCAAGGTCGTTTTCTAGAAGATAGTGAACTCACATTCACCAATGAAAAACCGTATGTCATTTATGGTTATGCAGCTGTAGATGAAGGCGACATTTTAACTATTGAAGCAGGAGCACGTGTGCATTTTCATGCTAATTCTGGTTTATTGGTCACTAATAATGCATCCTTAAAAGTTAATGGAGATTTAAGCGCAGATCAAGAGCTTTTAGAAAATGAAGTTATTTTTGAAGGCGATCGTTTAGAACCTCTTTTTGCTGATGTCCCTGGACAATGGGGAACCATATGGCTATTTAATGGTAGTATCGATAACGACATTAAATATGCTACGATTAAAAACGGAACTGTTGGTATTTTAAGTGAAGGTAATCAAGATGCCATTGACGATAAATTAACGATTACAAACTCTAAGATTTACAATTCTAGTAACTTCGGAATATTAGGTCGTGCAAGTTCTATTTCCGCAGAAAACGTGGTCATTAATGCTAGCGGACAACCCTCTTTTGCTGGTACGCTTGGTGGAAAATATAATTTCACACATTGTACTATTGCTAACTACTGGAGTAACAGTTTTAGACAATTCCCAGCTGTGTTTTTAAACAATTATGTGACTGATGAAAACAATATGGATGTTGGAAATGATTTATTTGCTAGATTCAACAACTGCATCATTTTTGGTAATGACAATCCCGAAATTGGTTTTGATAATATTTCAGGTAATCTTTTTGATTTTAAGTTTACCAATTGCTTGATTCGTTTTCAAGATAATAGTGGTAACTTTTCTGGTGATGCTAACTATTTGCTTAGTAATGGTGACTTATATGATAACTGTCTTTTCAATGATGATCCTGATTTTAAATTACCTTTTGAGAACATGTTGATGATTGGAGACGATTCTGGAGCTAATAATTTGGGAAATGACCTTTATGACTTTTTTGCAACTCAAGTTCCTTCAGATATTCTAAACACAAGCAGAACAGCTAGTCCAGATTTAGGTGCATATCAGCATGTCACTTTTAGTGAGGATTAACTTTTTCTTTAGAAAAAACATACCATAAGAATCAAAAAAGACCTTTCAAATTGAAAGGTCTTTTTTATATAATAACTATTTAGATTTTAATAAACCAATGTATCTTTCTTTAAGAAAACAAAGGCTTACCACTCATCATCTCATTAACTTGTTTAGCAATAGCTTCTAACGTTGAATCGTCTTCATAATTAGTAATTGTCTGATCAATAAATTCAACAATAGCTTCCATATCGTTTTCTTTTAAGCCTCTGGTCGTAATTGCTGCTGTACCAACTCTAATTCCTGAAGTCACAAAAGGACTCTTATCATCAAATGGTACCATATTTTTATTCACAGTAATATCTGCTTTACCTAAAGCTTCTTCTGCTGCTTTACCTGTAATATCTTTATTTCTTAAATCTATAAGCATCATATGATTATCTGTACCACCAGATATGATATGGTAACCTCTATCTACAAAGGCTTTTGCCATTGCAGCTGCATTAGCTTTAACTTGTAGCATGTAGTGCATAAATTCGTCTGTCAATGCTTCACCAAATGCAATAGCTTTTGCAGCTATAATATGTTCTAATGGTCCACCTTGATTTCCTGGGAATACTGCCGAATTAAATAATGAAGACATTTTTTTAAGGTTTCCGTTTTTCAACTTCAAACCGAATGGGTTATCAAAATCTTGACCCATTAGAATTAAACCACCTCGTGGTCCACGTAATGTTTTATGTGTTGTTGTTGTTACAACATGGCAATGTGGCAATGGATCATTTAAAATACCTTTAGCAATTAATCCAGAAGGATGAGAAATATCTGCTAATAACAACGCATCAACACTATCTGCAATAGCACGAAAACGCTTAAAATCAATATCACGTGAATATGCAGATGCACCAGCAATAATCATTTGAGGTTTTTCTCGAGTTGCAATCTCTTGAATCTTATCATAATCTAAAACACCTGTTTCCTCTTCTACTCCGTAAAATGTTGGGTTATATAATTTACCTGAAAAATTAACAGAAGACCCATGTGTTAAATGTCCACCATGAGATAAGTCAAAACCTAAAATTTTATCGCCAGGATTCAAACATGCAGCAAAAACGGCAGTATTAGCTTGACTTCCAGAGTGTGGTTGCACATTTGCATATACCGCACCAAACAATGCTTTTGCTCTATCAATAGCTAATTGCTCTACTTCATCAACGATTTCGCAACCACCATAATACCGTTTACCAGGATACCCTTCGGCATATTTATTTGTTAGTACAGAACCTGCAGCTTCCATGACTTGGTCACTTACAAAGTTTTCTGAAGCAATAAGCTCTAAACCATTTATTTGTCTTTCTTTTTCAGCTTCTATAAGCTCGAAAATCTGTGTATCGCGTTGCATATCTAAAGTTTGAATTAAGTTTTATCAAAAATAGGAATCATCTCATTAAAAAAGTTCAAAAATATTGGATTATAACAAACTTTTATGAGCATGTTATTAACAGTTAAATTATCACTATTTTTTCTCCTTTTATGAGTTTAAAATAAAAAAATTATGTAGGTTTGAATAGAAATTAATAACAACAAAACTCTCTATCATATGCCTTTATCTGCTAATAATCCTGATCGCTCATCGTGGCTACACGTTGGTAAAAATTCAGATTTCCCAATTCAAAATATTCCTTTTGGAGTATTCTTAACTCGTGATGACATTATCACTATTGGAACTCGAATTGGTGATACAGCCATTGA
>CAJQOA010000171.1 GCA_905479815.1 uncultured Psychroserpens sp. | reverse complement strand
ATCAGCAGAACATGTTCCAGAAAGCGTATATGTTACCGTATATGTACCTGGTGTTGAAGCCGAAACATCAATAGTTCCTGTACTTGCATTAATACTTAATCCTCCACTTGATGAAAATGCACCTCCAGGATCTCCTGTCACTATAGCTATTGGGTCAGAACCATTAACACAGCTAGATGCTGCACTGTAAGAGAAACTAGCATCACATGCAGTTGCGATATCAACATTAATATTATGAAATCCAAAATCATTTAGATCATCATTGTCTGCAGGTATGATATTAATTTGAGTTATTGCTATCGCATTTGCAGGATTAGTAATCGTTAATGTGCCAGCGCCTACATTATAATTTGTAGCACTAGAAATAACAGCAGCATCTTGGTTTGTTAGAGCTATAAAACCTGCTCCTAAAGTATCATAATCAATACTATTAAGGTCAAAATTAACAGCATCACCATTTTTTGTAATACTTAACCTGTGAGGTGTCAATGGATCAATAGCACTTAAGAAAAATATAAGATCACCACCGCCTAGATTATCTAACTCTTCGTTTCCAGAATGATTAACGGTCAACACATAAACATCAGGACCAATCATAATTGTTTCAGTAATAGTCGATCCATTATCGACGGCAGAATCAATAGTGAAATTGATATTTTGCGCAGAACAAATTGAGGACATTAAAATAAGTAAAATGTAAATTTTTTTCATGTTGTAAATTTTTAGTTTATTGTGTTGTTAGTTTTCATGTTGCCAAAGTAAGAGTGGATAATTATCTAGTTTTAGATTGATTAAGAACAACTTACTTTGTTATTTTAAAAAGTGGTTATTTAATACTAATCTTCTTTGTTGTTGATCCGTTTTTAGATGAAATCGTCATCAAATATAGTCCAGTAGATAGTACTGAACTCATTTTTAAATCTTGATTACCAGTGATACCATTTAAACTATACGACGCTATTGTGCGTCCATTTAAATCTGTTACCACAGCATTCTCTAAAGCAATGTTAGAATTTTTGATGGTGATATTACCATTTGATGGATTAGGAAAAACACTTACTTGCGTATCTAACAATGAGCTTTCATTTACGTCAAGCGTGTCTAATACATCAATATTGATATTATGGAAGCCAAAGTTGTTTAAATCTAGGACACCCGTTGGTATTATTTTTATTTCTGTAATGTCAAATCCATTTGATGGATTAGAAATGAATAAGCTCCCAATACCTACAGCATAAGTTGTTGGAGCAGAAATCTCTTCATCATCTTGATTAGTCACAGAGATTGTTCCTTGACCTAACGTATCATAATCAATACTATTCAATTTAAAATTGATAAGTTCTCCATTCTTTTTAATACTTAATGTATATGGTGTTAAGGGATCAATTGCGCTTAAGAAAAATATAAGATCGCCACCACCTATATTATCTAACTCTTCATTTCCTGAATGAAAAACAGTTAATACATATGTGTCTCCTCCACTTACAATAGTTTCTGTAATAGATGTTCCATTGTCTATGGCAGTATCAATAGTAAAGTTTAAATTTTGCGCTATACCAAAATAGCCTGATAACATAAAAAGACACCAAAACCCGGTGCCAACTAATGAATTCTTTAAAAAAGAGTAATTTGTTTTCATAATAAATAATTTTATTGATTAATAGCTATTGTTTTTTTAAGCACTATTAAATCTCAATAATCATGTAATGACTTGAGATTTATTTAAGCTAAATCCTATATGAACTCAACTCAATTTTCCTCAACAAAAAGTAACTTAAAAAGCAGAGTACACTAAAAAGCATACTCTGCATTGTTATATTATTAATTAACTTCTTGGTGGGAAAAGCCCCTCTAAAGCAATAATATAATTTACTGATGTAAACGGCTGCATGTTATTAACAGCATGGTTACTTCCTGTTTGTCCTATAACGACAGCATCTGCTGCCATTGCTACATTTTTTGCAGTTGCATAATTACCGCCTTCTGCAGGATATGCATTAGTTGGGTCTGTAGTACCTTCACCACGACCTACTGGATTAGTTGCTCCTACTGCAGCGGTGTGATTGTGCGCAGGCATTTGAGCTATAGTTAATATGTTTGAAGGCGTTCCTCCTTTTGCTCCTAATCTTACTGGTGGTAATCCAGCTCCATTTCCAGCATGTACTGGCACTCTACCTTGTAAATCTGGTAATGCAAAAGTGGTTCTACCATCTCCTCCATAAGTAGTTCCTAAAATTGAAAATAATGCTGTGTAACTAGAAATTGGCAATAGTTGCCCATTACATAATGCCCAACTTCTTGGTGCAAAATTCCCTCCAAACATCATAATTTGTCCGATGTACTGTTCCATAATAGTCTAATTTTTAAATTGATTAATAAGCTCCAAAGATGATAGTATATCCCTCAAATTTTAACCGCAAAATCACGTCAAATCAAAATCACGTAGAAATACCTGTTTTTATACAGGAAACCTTTTTTTCAATTCTATTTGAGTAGCTTTATGCTTATTAATCAACTTTAAATTTTAGTATTATGAAAGACAGTGCGCTTACTCCAAAAAAAAATCCAGTTGACATTGCCGATGCCGTGGCATGGACTAAAAAATGGCAAGACGATAATAAGTCTCATGCAAAAGCCTTTTTAATTCCTATTAAAGATTTATTAGG
>CAJQOA010000170.1 GCA_905479815.1 uncultured Psychroserpens sp. | reverse complement strand
GTGAAGCCGTTCATCATAAAGAAGAGTTAGCTTACGAGAATATTGAGGTAAAAGAACGTTCTTATAAGTAATATAGTTTTATGAAACAGATTTTAACAGTAATCCTATTATTTATAACAATGGGATCTAGTGCTCAAGTTTTAGAAAAACCTTCTGAAGGAAAATCTCTAGTTTATATTATGAGAAGTAATGACTTAGGAGGCGCTCTAAATTTTAGAGTATATGATAAGGATTTATTTTTAGGGGCATTACCGTCTAGGGCTTATTTTACCTATGAGTGCGAACCTGGTGAGCATTTATTTTGGGCAGCTTCAGAAAACAGAGATTATGTAGAAGCTAACTTAGAAGCCAACAAAACGTATGTTATTGACTTAAGAGCAAAAATAGGAATGTTTGTTGCAGCTGTTGGTGTTGAGCCTTATTCGCCGGAAAGCAAGAGGCACGTAAAACGTTTGAATAGAGTACTTAAAAAGCACATTAATGCTAAAGTAGTTAGTAAAGAGAGAACTGAAGAAAAACTTGAAAACATAGCGAAAGCTATGGAGGCTTACAATAGAATAAAAGGAAAAGAAAACACTAAAATAAAAAAGCTTTTACCAAATATGCATTTTGAAAATTAAGTATCAACAAGACTTTTTAAAATCATATTTATAAAATAAAAAAAGAGGAGCTATGATGAATTTAACATTAAAAATATGGCGTCAAAAAGGCGCAAACGACAAAGGAAAAATCGTTGATTATCCTGTCAGTGGTATATCGCCAGACATGTCTTTTTTAGAGATGTTAGATGTTCTTAACCAAGAATTAATCGAAAAAGGAGAATCGCCAGTTGCATTTGATCATGATTGTAGAGAAGGAATCTGCGGGACATGTTCTTTGTATATTAACGGTAGAGCACATGGCCCACAAACTAAAATTACTGCATGTCAATTACACATGCGAAGTTTTAAGGATGGTGATACTATCTATATAGAACCATGGAGAGCAGAAGCTTTTCCTGTCGTAAAAGATTTAATAGTAGACCGCTCGTCATTTGACCGTATTCAACAAGCGGGTGGATTTATTTCTGTAAATACGTCTGGTAACACACAAGACGCCAATGCAATACCTATTGACAAGCATAATGCCGATATGGCTTTTGACGCAGCAACATGTATAGGTTGTGGTGCTTGTGTTGCGAGTTGTAAAAACTCATCTGCAATGCTATTTGTATCTGCAAAAGTATCTCAGTTTGCTTTATTGCCACAAGGACAAGTAGAAGCAACAGACCGTGTTTTAAATATGGTAAAGCAAATGGATGATGAAGGTTTTGGTAACTGTACTAATACAGGTGCATGTGAGGTAGAATGTCCAAAAGGTATTTCATTAGAAAATATTGCACGTATGAATCGGGAGTATTTATCTGCAAGCTTAAAAGGATAACATTTAAAAAATTAATTATATCCAAAAAAAGCCTAAGTTTATACTTAGGCTTTTTTAGTTCTACATTATTTAAAATTTCACAAATGAAAAATTTACTAATTGTTTTCTCTGTCTTTTTGATTGCAATTTCATCTATCGGTTGTGCTCAAAATCAAGTTGAATTTTTTGACGAAGATGCGCTTTTACAGCATTTGCAAAAACTAAGCTCTGACGAGTTTGAAGGTCGTAAAACTGGAGAAAAAGGAAATGAAAAAGGGCGTAAATACATCATTAGCCAATTTGAAAAATTAAAAGTAAAGCCTTTAGGGACTAACTTTGAACATGAATTTAATTTCAGTAGAAGAGATGTAACATATATAGGCAAAAATGTATTGGCTAAATTTGAAGGCACAAAATTTCCTGATTCGTACATAGTTATTAGTGCTCACCACGATCATTTGGGTATTTCAAAAGATGGTAAAATTTATAACGGAGCAGATGATGACGCTTCGGGCATATCTGCGTTATTTGCTTTTGCTGAATATTTATCAAAAAATTCGCCAAGACATTCTGTTATTTTAGCCGCTTTTGATGCTGAAGAAATGGGGCTTCAAGGGTCTAAATATTTTGTAGACAAAACAAAAAATTTAGACATTAAGGTTAACATTAATATGGATATGATTAGCCGAAGCAAGAAAGATGAATTATATGTTGTTGGAACTAGATATAACGAAAACTTACAAGATGTTATCTCAAAATTTCAGAACCCAACCACAACTAAACTATCACAAGGGCATGACGGTTCAGATGGTAAACAAGACTGGACGTACTCTTCAGATCATGGGCCATTTCACAGATCTAAAATCCCGTTTTTATATTTCGGGAATGAAGACCACCCTGCTTATCATAAAATAACGGATGATTTTGATGATATAACTCCAGAGTTTTATAAAAACTCAGTTAAGATTATCTTATCCGTTTTTATAGATATAGATAATATGGACTATTAAAATTATTTAGCTTCCTTATTCATTATAACCCATGCAAGACCCTATTAATTTTTACACAGCAGAGTTAGATACATATCAAAATTTATCTAAAAAGCTATTTAAGACCATGAGCGTGTTAAGCCTTTTAAGGCTAGGAATTTTTCTTATAACAGTAGCAGGGATTTATTATACTTTTTCTAATTGGCAAGTTGCTTTTGGGATTGGTGTAATTGGTACTGTAATTTTCTTGTTTTTATTGTCAAAATACACGGACATAAAAGAAGAAAGAGCACTATACAAGAGGCTAATTGTTATGAATGAAGAAGAACTGAAAATTTTATCAGGAGATTTTCATGAAAGAGCAGATGGTAATGAGTATCAAAACCCGAAACATTATTTTAGTTTAGATATAGATC
Organism: uncultured Psychroserpens sp.; assembly: GCA_905479815.1. GTDB lineage: Bacteria > Bacteroidota > Bacteroidia > Flavobacteriales > Flavobacteriaceae > Psychroserpens. The sequence continues at coordinate 2,587 of CAJQOA010000170.1, read as the reverse complement.
TGTTTGGTAAAGGATCATTCTTTCAATTTATCAATAGAACAGCTATAAAGGAAGGCTCCGATAAGTTTTCAAGCTTTTTATTATCGAACAATATTTTAGAAATTGAAAAACGACAAGATGCTATAAAAGAGTTAGCAACATTTCCAGAATGGCGTCAAAAATATAGCGCTATAGCCCAAGGTGTTGAAGTAGAACATTCTGCACATTCCATAATTAATTGGCTTAAATCATATACACCATTTTTAAGTAAAACAGTTTATTGGATTACATTAGGTTTTAGCTTGGCCTCAATCATTCTTTTAGCCTTGATAATTATTCAAACGATTCCTGTAGATTACTTTGGGTATTGGCTTCTTTTGGGTTTGGCTCTTACAGCGTTTTATCTAAAGAAAATAAATAGTATCGCACAAAAGACATCTAATGCAAAAGATACGTTTAGACAATATGCTTTATTGTTACGTGAAATTGAAGAGGCAAAATTTACGTCACAGTTGTTAATTGAACAGCAGCAAAAAATTAAATCTAATGGTCTTAAAGCTTCACAAATATTTTCTAAATTTTCTAAAAATCTTGATGCCTTAGATAATAGAAATAACCTTATTTCAATAATCTTTGGAAACGGTTATTTATTATGGGATATCCGACAGACATACCATATTGAGCAATGGATAAATAAATATGCAGATAAAGTTGAAGATTGGTTTGAAGTTGTTACTTTCTTTGATGCATTTAATAGTTTTGGAAACTATGCTTTTAACCACCAAAAATTCTCATACCCTAAAATAACAAAAGAGTTAACTACAATTTCTGCCAAAGATTTAGGCCATCCACTATTAAATCCAGAAAAAAGAGTAGATAGTAATTTAGAGTTACACGAAGAGCAATTTTTTATTGTAACTGGAGCTAACATGGCTGGTAAGAGTACATTTTTAAGAACAGTGGCTCTTCATATAGTAATGGCAAATGTTGGATTACCTATTTGCGCAAAAGAGAGCAAATACAAGCCTATTAAGTTAATAACAAGTATGCGTACAACAGATTCTCTAACAGATGACAGTAGCTATTTCTTTAGTGAACTAACACGGCTTAAGTTTGTCGTTGATACTATTGAAAATGATAAAAACTATTTTGTAATACTAGATGAAATTTTAAAAGGAACCAACAGTACAGACAAAGCTATTGGTTCTCGTAAGTTTGTAGAAAAATTAGTAAAACAAAACGCCACGGGTATTATTGCTACACATGATCTAAGTTTAACTGAAATAGAATCTCAATTAGAAGCAGTAAAGAATTATTATTTTGATGCAGAAATAATTAATGATGAGCTCTATTTTGACTATACTCTAAAAGAAGGCGTTTGTCAAAACATGAATGCTAGTTTTCTATTGAAGAAAATGGAGATTATATAAATTAATGTTGCTAAAACAAAAAAACCCTTTCTATTTATAGAAAGGGTTTTCGTACTTCAAGAAAATTATTTCCTAAGCCTCAAAAGGCTCAATAGAAACGTAAGATCTGTTATCTTTTTTCTTTGTAAATTTTACTAAACCATCAACTTTAGCATGTAAAGTGTGATCTTTTCCTTGGTATACATTTTCAGCTGGGTGATGTGTATTACCACGTTGTCTTAATATGATATTTCCAGCAATAGCAGCTTGTCCACCAAATATCTTAACACCTAAGCGTTTCGATTCTGATTCTCTACCATTTTTAGAACTACCAACTCCTTTTTTGTGAGCCATGATCTTAAGGTTTTATTTTATTATACTTAAGTAGTTTCGCAATTAAGCTTTACCACCGTCTAATTCGTCTTGCCATTTTTTAAGCTCGTCCCACTTACCATCAGCAGCTAATTTAGCTTGTGCTGGCCAAGTATCAGTAACATGGTTACCACGAACACCTGCGATAATTTCAGAAATTGCTTCTGGTTTAGCTTTAGCCAAATCAGAAAAAGTAGCAACACCAGCTTCTACTAGAGTAGATGCTATTTTTGGCCCAATACCTTCAATTTTCTTTAAATCATCAGCTTTACCAGACGCTTTTTTAGCAGCAGCCTTTGGTGCAGCTTTTTCAGCTTTTGGAGCAGCAGCTTTCGCTTCTACTTTTGGTTCAGCTTTTTTAGTTTCTTTTTTAGGAGCAGATTTTTTTGCTCCAGAAGCAGTAATGCCTTCAATAACAATTTCAGTTAAAGATTGTCTGTGTCCATTCTTAACACGATAACCTTTACGTCTTTTCTTCTTGAAAACTATTACTTTGTCACCTTTAAGGTGCTTCAAGACTTTTGCACTTACTTGTGCTCCGTCTATAGCTGGGGCGCCTATAGTTACATTGTTACCATCTCCTATTAAAAGAACGTTATCGAAAGAAACTTTCTTACCTTCTTCAGTAGTTAAACGGTTAACAAAAACTCTTTGGTCTTTTTCAACTTTAAATTGATGCCCTGCTATCTCTACAATTGCGTACATAGCGTAACGTTTTTATTAATTTGTTTGTTAAATAAATTGCTTTCTTCTCAGAAAGCGGATGCAAATATACTTCTATATTCTTAATACACAAACGATTTAAGGGTTTTCGAGCAATTTTAAAG
>CAJQOA010000169.1 GCA_905479815.1 uncultured Psychroserpens sp. | reverse complement strand
TCGTGATCGTTATGCCAACTGGTACAATCAAGTAAAATCTACTCCATATGATGTAAAGCAAGCAGCAACAGAGCACAATGAACCATGGCCTGGCGGGCGACCCAATCACTATCTGTTTGATTTAAACAGAGACTGGGCTTGGGCAACACAAATAGAGAGCCAAGAACGTCTTAAAATTTATAACAAATGGATGCCGCATATTCACGTAGATTTTCACGAGCAAGGGATTAATGAGCCTTATTATTTTGCACCTGCTGCAGAACCATTTCATGAAGTTATTAGTGATTGGCAACGTAATTTCCAGACACAAATTGGTAAAAACCACGCTAGATATTTTGATGCAGAAGGCTGGTTATATTTTACTCGGGAGCGTTTTGATTTGTTATATCCTAGTTATGGAGACACCTACCCAACGTATATGGGAGCTATTGGGATGACATACGAACAAGGTGGTCATGGACGTGCAGGACTAGGTATTTTAAATGATGAAGGTGATGTATTGACGTTAGTTGATAGATTAACCCATCATACAGTCACTGGATTATCAACCGTAGAAATTTCTTCTAAAAATGCACAGCAATTAAATACTGAGTTTGCTAAGTATTTTGATAATTCTAAACTGTTGTATAAAAGTTACGTTTTACAGGGACATGCAGATAAGATTGAAAGCTTAACACAGCTATTAGATCAACATGAGATTTCTTATGGTTTCGCTCAAGGCGGAAAAGTAACTGGATATAACTATTCATCTTCTAAACAAGGATCATTAAATACAACAAACAATGATTTGGTGGTGAGCACCAATCAACCTAAAGGAAAAATGGTAAAAGTCTTATTTGAGCCTAATGCCAAATTGAGTGATTCTCTTACGTATGACATTACAGCCTGGAGTGTTCCTTATGCTTATGGTTTGGATGCTATTGCTAGTAAAAGCAATGTGGCTAGTCAAAAAAGAGTTACTGATGTTCAGATTACGTCACCAAATGCGAGTGCGACAGGTTATGTTATTGCATGGGAATCTCTACAAGACGCTCAATTTTTGGCAGACCTTTTAAAACAAAATATTAAAGTGCGTTTTACCGAAAAACCATTTACTGCTCAAGGAAACACTTATGATCGTGGATCTCTAATTATTGTTCGTGGAGACAATAAGCTAGTGGGTAATTTTGATCAAATCATAATGGATGTTGCAACAAAACATGAACGTTTGCCTGTAGCAATGACCTCTGGCTTTTCAACCACTGGACCAGATTTTGGATCACCAGATATTAAATTGGTGAATCCTCCAAAAATTGCATTGCTCTCAGGAGACTACACATCATCTTTAAGTTATGGTGAATTATGGCACTTTTTTGAACAGCAATTGCAGTATCCTGTGACGTCAATAAACTCAGATGACTTATCTGGCACTAACTTATCAAAATTTAACGTATTGATTATGCCAAATGGTTATTATGGTGGCTTATTAAATGACAGTCTTACAGATAAAATTAAAACTTGGGTTCAGTCTGGAGGAAAACTAATCGCAATAGATGGTGCTTTAAATAGTTTTGCTGGTAAGGAAGGGTTTGGATTAAAAAGAAACCAACTAGAAGACGCTATAGAAGATGGTCAAAACAAGACTATCAAATATGCAGACAGAGAACGTGACTATACTAAAAACTTAATTACAGGCGCTATTTTTAAAACAGATGTAGATAATACGCACCCAATGGCTTTTGGCTATGACGATCACTATTTTACTTTAAAATTAGGTAGTTCTTCATATAGTCTTTTAGACAATGGTTACAACGTAGCCTATCTTGATGACAACCCAAAAAACGTATCTGGTTATGCTGGACAACAAGCCCTCAAACAATTAAACAACTCCTTAATTTTCGGAGAGCAACGTCTGGGAAGTGGAAGCATTATTTACATGGTAGATAATGTCATGTTTAGAAGTTTTTGGGAAAACGGGAAACTGTTTTTTGCAAACTCTATATTTTTTGTAAATAATAATTTAGTAGAATTATAAGAGAAATTTAAATCTATTAATGGAATAATGAACAACAAAAGTTATCATATAAGATGTTGGCAACAAGTTCAAAAATAACAAATGAATAATATAGATTGGATTGGTTTTATTGGAGTTTTTCAAATACTATTAGCATACATACTTAATGTAATTGGAAAAATAAAAAGCACAGATTTGACTTTTATTTTACTGAATCTCATTGGCGCAAGTATGGCTTGTTTTGCTTCAATACTTATGGAATACATTCCATTTATAATACTTGAAGGCTTATGGACTATTGTATCTCTAATTTCGCTCATAAAATATAAAACAAAACATTAAATGGCTGGAGAAACAAATTTATCGGAATTACTAAAAGGAATGACGCCTAAACTGATTGATGGAGAGTATGTGTTTTCTACAATAAAAGATATTAATATAATTGACCGAAAAGATACTATTTGCGAATTCAAAGAAAAGGAAGGAACGACTATTGTTATTGAGAGAAAAAAAGCAGACGAGCTAAATTTGAGCTACGAGTATATCGCTTCTTGGATTACTCTTATGATTCACTCATCTCTAGACGCAGTAGGCTTAACAGCTATATTTTCAACAGAATTAGCTAAAAACAATATTAGTTGCAATGTAATTGCTGGATACTACCATGACCATATTTTCGTTGATAAAAAAGATGCTGACAAAGCAATTAAAGTTTTGACAGAATTATCCAAAAATCAATAATAAAACCAGTTGTTCACTAAGTATAATTAATTGCTTGGATCTGTGTATCTCAGAAAATGAAGGATAAACCGAAAAACATAAAATTTCAAAATCAACAAAACTCAAAATCTCAATTTGATATCATCAAATTAGAGGAATTATATCAACGAACAGATTTAAATCATTCTATTGAGGCACATCACAAAGTTGAGTTTTACATCCTTCTATTTATTGAAAAAGGGCAAGGACACCACACTATCGATTTTACTGATTACCAATGCTCAAAAGGAACAGTACTCACCATACGAAGAGATCAAATACACAAGTTTTATAAAAGCAGTAATTTAAAAGGATCATTATTAATTTTTACTAATGATTTTTTAGTGAGCTATCTCGAAAAGATGGAAGCACAAAAAACAATGCTCTTATTCAATGACTTATTAAGTGTTCCAAAATTACAGTTAGACACTATTAATTTCAACACTATTATTAATTGTATTAAACGGATAGAAAACGAGTATTTTACTATAAATGATGCTCATTCTCTAAGTGTCATTAGAAATGAATTGCACATTTTAACTACGCACCTTTTAAGAATTAAAGCTAAAGACAAGCAGATTGTTTTTGAAAAAAAATACCTAAAAGAGTTTATTGAATTTCAGAATTTAGTAGAAAAAAACGTAAATAAAACATCTAAAGTTAAAGACTTCGCAAGTCAAATGAGTGTTAGCACAAAAACATTAAATACAATAACGAAAAGTATTGTTAACAAATCTGCAAAAGCATTTGTCGATGAAATTTCCACTAAACAAATTAAACGACTGTTAATCAACACCAAATTATCCATCAAAGAAATTGCCTATCAATCAGGTTTTGAAGAAACGACTAATTTCTACAAATATTTTAAGCGACAAACCCAAGTCACACCAGAGCAATTTAGATTAGCAAATTAACACTTTCCCATTTATACAGTCTTTAACCTTTTTATTATAGCGACACACTATAACTATACTTGTACATTTGCATCAATATTAATTTAATAAAAAAACAGATGAAACGAAAAAAAATAGTAATAGTAACCTTAGTAGTATTAGCAACAATCTTTGGAACTAAGTCATTGCTTTGGGCACAGAAACCACACCAAGAAAAAGTACAGCACATTACAGAACGTATGACTAAAAAATTAGATTTAAGTCAAGAACAAAAAGAAAAAGTTTACGTTATAAATTTAAAAAAAGCAGAAGCTTACCAAGAGCTTAAAAACACAAGAGGGAACACATCTCGAAAAGAGCGTAAACAACAATTCAAAATTAAAATTGCTGAGTGGAAAAACGAATTAAAAACGGTTCTTAACGAGCAACAATTAAAAAAAATGAGAATTGAATAACAATTTGGTTGGTGAATGTTTAAATCAAACCCTCTTTGATTAATAGTAACTTTTTGATTTAAACTACCGGATGGCCAAATTAAAAATTTGGCCATCCTTATTTAACAAATACTGATTAAAGTTTCAAAACCCTATGTTTTGCAAATATT
>CAJQOA010000168.1 GCA_905479815.1 uncultured Psychroserpens sp. | reverse complement strand
CCAAATATAAATTTATGATTATATGCTCTCCTGTACAAGCTTATTATGCTGGTGAGGTAAGAGTTGTAATTGCTGATAAATATAGCCGTTCTGCAAACGGAGGTGTAGGTTTTGCAAAAGCTGCTGGAAATTATGCGGCTTCCTTTTACCCTGCAAAATTAGCTGCAGAACAAGGCTATCAACAAGTTTTATGGACAGATGCTTCAACTCACGAATATTTGGAAGAAGCTGGAACAATGAATGTGTTTTTCAGAATTAATGACACATTAATTACGGCACCAATAAGCGATCGTATTTTAGATGGTGTCACACGTAAAAGTTTGATTCAATTAGCAAAAGACAACAATATATCTTGTGAAGTAAGAGCTATAAAAGTTTCTGAAATTGTAGAGGCTTCAAAAGACGGAACGTTAAAAGAAATCTTCGGAGCAGGAACAGCTGCTGTAATTAGCCCAATTGAAGGCTTTGAATATAAAGAGACCTATTATGAACTTCCAGAAATTGGAGATCACTCCTACTCTAGTATTTTAAAAGACAAAATGCTGAGCATTCAACATAATCTCTCTGATGATAAAAACGGATGGAGACTAGAAGTTAAGTAGACAATAAAAAAAAGAGCCATTTGGCTCTTTTTTTATGACTCTAAAATCTGTTTTATATGAGGTTTAAAATAATTTGGTCCTTTTAAAACTTTACCATCGTCTCTATAAATAGGCTCACCATCTTCACCTAGTTTACTCATATTACTACGTTGGATTTCGTCAAACACCTCTTCTATTTTGTGTTGCAAACCATGTTCTATGATTGTTCCGCAGAGAATGTACAGCATATCACCAAGTGCATCTGCAACTTCAACTAAGTCGTTGTCACTAGCTGCTTCTAAATACTCTTCATTTTCTTCTCGCATCAATTTGTAACGCAACATGTTTTTATCGCTCCCTAAATCTGCTTTAGGGGTTTCGCGATGACCAATTTTAAATGCTGTATGAAATGCTTTTACTGCTTCTATTTTATTCTTCATTTTAATTGTCTTAATTTTGCATAAAAATAACTATATGTTTAGTAATGGTCAATTGATTTTTGGAATTTTATTCGCATTGGTTTTTGCAGTGCTTATATTTTTCGCCTATAAAAAAGATCTCAACTTACATAGAAAGTACTATAAAGGCAGTCTATGGGTTTTGGTTGCTTTTATTGGTTTTATTGCAATGATTGCAGCGATTAAGTTTGTTTTTGTCTAGTTTCTTTTCTTCGGAAATTCTAACACTTTGACAGAATTTTCTTCTACATTTTATTTTTTTATGTAACTTATTGGTTCAATATACCTATTACTGGGTATGTTTTGATGTATTTCTGCTTTGCATCTTTGAGCTATTAATTAACTAATCAATTCACATTTTGAAATCTACCCTCACTAGATTCTTATTTTTAATACTTTGTATTATTTACTCACCGTATTTGATATCACAAAACGATGACATTGCAGAATGGACTGTTATGATCTACATGAATGGCTGTAATAATCTTGAGGATAAAGCTTTAGATGATTTCATGGAAATGTCTAAAGTTGGTAGTAATAAAGATTTAAATATTATAGTGCAATTAAGTCGTTGTAAGAAATCAAGTCCTAATAGATATGGTGATTGGGAAGGCACAAAACGATTCAAGGTTACTAAAAACATGGAACCAACTGAAGGTTCTTCAAGAAAAAGAGTTTGGGCTAACGATATGACAAAAATATCTTCGCTTAAATCCTTTATTCGGTTTTCGAAAAAAAAAGAATTTAAAGCCAAACGATACATGTTAGTAATTTGGGATCATGGTAATTTTTGGAAATATTCAAAAAATAGAGATAAGAGTGGAATAGCAAAAGACTCAATCATTAATTTTTATTATAAAATGTATCTTAATTCAATTCAAACTAACGATTCTTTAAGTGGTTTTCTAAATCAAAAAAAAATAGTTTTATTAGAGGAGTTTGAGAAAGACATTGTAGAGACAGATGTTGAATACCCTTTAATACTATCCAAAAAAAACAATAAAGACAGAGTGATGTCATTAAATAATTTTTTTGAATATAGTCCAAGTAAAAACATAGATATCATTGGCTTTGATACTTGTTTAACAAGTAATATTGAAACTGCCTATGTTTCAAGTAATAAAGCAGATATAATGATTGCTAGTCAAGATTATGTAGATGGTGAAGGTTGGAACTATACCGAAATACTTAAAGCAATACAAAGTCATCCTAAAATATCTCCTGAGCAATTAAGTCAAGAAATCATGAATAGCTATAAAAAGACTTACGCTGATTCTTTAAATAGAACTATATCATCTATAGACTTATCTGAATTGAATACAACTATAAATGCCATAAATGCTATTTGTGAAAAAGTCATCGAACTATCTGATAATGGTGAACGCAGTTTAATATATGATTGTCTTGTCGAGACAAGAAAAAAGTGCCTTACTTATGAATCAAAAAAGGTAGAAGGTGGTGTTTCAATAGATCTTATTTCTTTTATGAACCTTTTTTCTAAAGCTATAGAAAATGATGAAATTCAACAGCTCAACACAGTTTTAAACACATCATACAACAATTTAATTCTAAATAAATTTAGATCTCAAAATCAAAGATACATATTCGAAAGCTCACCAATAATTGGATCTAATGGTCTAAGTATATACCTGCCTTCTCATTTAGAATTCAGCTTTGATTATACCGCTAAAGATTTTCCGTTTTCAAAAAGATCTAAATGGGATAATCTATTTTCAAATTTTCAAAAAATGTTAATTAAACTAAATAATAACTAATACACCAACCTTATGAAAAATTCTGTAGTAATAATTATTTGCATGTGCTTAGCACTCGCTTCATGTAAAAAAGAAGCAACAAACACCATTGAACAAAATGGAGATAAGACCGCTAAATTTATACATAAAAGTAGTAATGAGACTTTTGAAGCTCCCAAATTCCAAAAGGATGAAATGGAATATTCTTCAAACATATTAATAGATGATACATCCAGATGGCAGTTAATTGCGTCATCTCAAAACTATGGTTCAAATTACGCTGTATTTGCAAAGTTTTATACTGAAAATGATTCGGAAAACAATCTAATTGTTAAACAAGCTGAATTCAAATTATTAAATTACAAAAATTTAATTCCTATCGGGATTGATAATGTTCAAATGATTCAATCTACTAATGGTATAGAAATGAAAATTTTCGTTCAAGCTCAAGGTAAATATAGAGGCCAGGATAAAGGCAAAAAACTAAGTAATTTAAATGTTGCTGTTATTAAAGGTGGTATTTTACATACCGAAAGAATCATTCTACCAATGCATATTATTTCACAAACGGAATCAAGATCTAGAGAAGAAAAACAATTCTCTAAGCACGATTTTAAATTCTATGATGAAAATGGTATAGTAAAAGATTCTTTAATATATTATGAAGCTGATAATAATCAATTATTTGACACTGAGTTCTTCTACAAGGATGGAATACATGTAAATTCTAAAAAACATATGGATGAAAGTGCTGAAAAGAAAGTCAAAGCCCCTGGGAAAAGATGTAGGGATGCATATTTTATAATTCTTGCTTCAAATTAATGATAAAAAAAATTCAAATATTTTTTCTAATTTTTATGGTAACCAATTCTATATATGGTTTTGATGCCTTAGATGATATTTGTTTATCAATAAAAGCTAAAGATTATAATGATGCAAAAACCAAGTTGCAAAAACTCAAAGACAGTGAGTTAAAATTGTCTTTGAGTTTTTTATTAAAATCACTTGATAGAGAATCTATTGAGAACTTTCAAAAAATAGATATATCGATTGAATTAGAAAAAAAAGTACAATTGCTTAATTATTTGGTTTTGGGTTATCAATATAGCCTTGGTGATAAACAATCAAGTATTGACGCCTATAAGAATTTCATAAAAGCATATAAGATTTCTGACAAAATTGAAAATAAAAACTTAAAAAAAATTAGTCTTATAGCGCTTTTAGATCTCTTTAAACGTGAGATATTTATTGGCGGAAAACAATACAAACCATATTTGGATGAATTTGAGAATTTAAAATCAGATCTAACCGATGAAGCTTTGTACACTATGTACCAAATCATCTTTTATTCTAAAGCTGATGAAAACCTTAATGTTAATTACAATTATTATACTTCAATTAAAAATCTCGATTCTATTTTTGAAATATTGCCTAAAAATCACCAACTGCAAACTTACTATTTATATGAAAAAGGCATAGAACATAAGATTAAAGACAATTACCAATTATCTGAAAACTTTTTTTTAAAAGCAGATAGTGCTTGTCTAAATATGAAACATCTAAAATCTTTAAAAAGCACAATAGCATGGCAGCTTTCAGATTTAAATTTGAATGCTAAAAACATCATAAAGGCTAGAGAATATTTAGATAAATCGATAAGTTTAACGACCTCAATAAAAGACAATTACTATAACTCCTGGCTTTATGCTGAGATTTATGATAAAGAAAACAAATTTGATTTCGCTTACAATTGCATTAAAGAATCTATAGACATAGAATACACACTTGGTTCAAAAAACAATACTCTAGAATCTTCTATTTTATCTGTTCAAAATCAAACAGATAAATTAAAACTTGACAATTTAAAAAGTGAATCCAGAAGAAAACAAAACCAGAATATAGCTGTCGGTTTAGCAGGAAGCTTAGCATTAGGTAGCATAATCGCTTTCCTTCTATTTAAAAACACCAAACGAAAACAAAAATTAGCAGAACAACAAAAAGAACTTGAAACACAAAAACTAGCAACCGTTTTAAAAGAGCAAGAATTAACGTCTATTGACGCTATGATTGAAGGCCAAGAAAAAGAACGTCAACGTATTGCAAATGATTTACATGATGATCTTGGAGGCTTAATGGCAACGGTAAAACTCCATTTTAATGCTTTAAAAGAGAAACAGAGTCCAGAACTTTATGATAAAACTAATGAACTTATAGATGAAGCATATGACAAAGTAAGAACCGTTGCTCATGCTAAAAACTCTGGTGTGATTGCTAAGCAAGGATTATTAAAAGCAGTTAATGAAATGGCTGATAAAATTTCAGCATCTAATAAAATCACAATTAATGTTGTTGATCATGGATTAGAAAATCGACTAGAAAACAGCTTAGAACTTACTCTTTTTAGAATAATACAAGAGCTTATAACAAATACTATAAAACATGCAGAAGCTACTGAAGTAACCATACACATTACCAACCATGAGGATAGTTTAAATCTCATGGTTGAAGATAATGGCAAAGGTTTTAACCCAAGTCAAATTACAAAAACTAATAAAGGCATGGGAATTAGTAGTATTGACAAACGTGTAGAACACTTAAACGGCACCTTGACCATAGAATCTGAGAAAAACCAAGGCACAACCATAATAATAGACATACCAATATGATACGATTAGCTATAGCAGAAGATCATCAATCCCTTATTGATGGCATAAAATTATTGTTAGAATATGAAGATGATATTTCTATTGTTGGCACTGCTAATGATGGTGAAGCGCTTATAGAAATCGTAGAAAAGAAACGTCCAACAGTTGTTCTAACAGATATTAGAATGCCTAAAATGGATGGCATTGAAGCGACTAAACGTATTAAAAAAATCAATCCAGAAATTAAAGTCTTATCCTTCTCTATGTTTGATCAGACTGATGCTATTCAACAAATGTTAGATGCTGGAGCTACTGGATATATTTTAAAAAACTCATCTCTCAATGAAGTTTTAAGTGCCATTAGAGCTGTTTCAAAGGGGGAAACTTACTTTGATGCAAATATCAATACTAATGTTTTAAATTCTGAAAACACGACTAAAAAGAAAGGGCTTTTGACCAAACGTCAAATTGAAATTCTTGAGCTTATTGGCTTAGGTAAAACCTCTCGAGAAATTGCAGATGAACTATTCATTGGAGTTCATACTGTAGATACACACCGAAAAAACATGGCTCGTATTCTAGGATTACAAGGCAAAGGTGAATTAATGCGCTATGCTTTAGAACGAAAATACAAGTTTTAATATTTACTCGTATTGATAAATACTCCTTCTCTATTAAATACAAAACCCTAATCACTTTAAGGGTTAACAATATACCCTCAATTGGGTATTTTCTACAATAAGTAATTTCATAAATTTGGTTTAAATCAAAACATATTGAAAGAAACACATCCTTTCAAAAATAAGAAGTTCACAAAAAACATCAAACAATAAATATTAGTTAGTTTATTAAAGATAGTCGGTTAGCTATTAATTCATAGGGAGTATCAATTTTATCAGCCAACTATTTTAAAATCCCCTCTAGAGGGGATTTTTTTGAAACAACATTTAAATTAATTTAAATGAGATCAAAAAAATAATATATGAGCCTTATAAAACAAATCATTTCGCTTTTAGAAAACCATCATAAAAAAGGGAAAACACTTTCTAAAACAGAAGTCTTATCAATTTTAGAATCGGTTAAAGATGTTACCGAACACAAAAAAACTATCAGCTCTTTGATTTTCTTTTTCTCAACTCTAAAGGATGATAATAACCTAAAATTAAACACATTAACTACAAGAGAGGAGCAAGTATTGTATTATGTAGGCAATGGTGAAAAAAGTTCAGCAATAGCAAGTATTTTAAAACTAAGCACGTCTACTATTGAAACACATCGAAAAAACATTATAAAAAAACTGCAGTTAGTTGGTAAAGGCAAACTTATAGAATATGCTATTTTAAATAATCTTCAACAAAGAACACATCTATCTAAAAGTGATGATGAAAAACTTAAACTCTACGATGCCTAATAAACATCCAACTATGATATTCATTTATTGCATAATTACGTTATTAGCTTTTAATCTCATTATACTAAAGTTTAGTATTAACAAAAAAAGGATGTAATTCTCATTACATCCTTTTTTCTATCTATTTGTGAGGTTTTTAATTTTCCGTTGGAAGAAAACCATAATCCTTACTATATCTCATCATTTGCCCTTCAAATGTATCAAGTTGCTCTACTTTGATAGCCGTAATTACACCATTATCATCTTTCTCAGCAACTAGAACTGGATTTACAAATCCGCTGTAAGGCGCTCCTGTAAATTGTTCGTTACGTTTTAAGACTTCAGCATGAATAGCTTGATCTACTTTTACACCGTAACCTTCAACTAAATCTTCTACTGCTTTATAATCACCTTCAGATTTAATACGTTGTGTTTCTCTTAATAATTGACCGAATAATTCATGCAATTTTTCATAATTATTAATATTGAAATACGTTTTTCCATCGCGAGTTACTTTTTCAATAACATTATCTGCTTGTCCTTTTTCAAAAGCCCAAGCTGACACCCATTGTCTGTTCACCATGTGTGCTTCTTCAACGTCATCTCCTAATTCTAGTCTAATTAATTGTGTCATTAAACCATTTCTAATGTAACCGTCATAAGCTGCTTTACCTACAGATTTCCAATCATCAACTAATCCAAGTTCTTGTAATTTTGGATTATATAAATAGTACAGTCCTACTAAATCTGCACGTCCTTCTTCTAAAGTAGATGCATATTTTTTAAGTGTTTCTTTAGTTTCTCCAACACCGGGGTTTAATTGACCAGATGCATGACCAATCACTTCATGAAGTGCGGTATGCAACTTATCTGCTAATTGACCATATTTCTCTTCTAACTCATATTCTTCATCATCATTTACAAACTCTTTTAAACGACCTGTACTTCCTGCATTGTTATAGGCATGGATGATATTCCCTAAAGACACAGACTTACTTCCTACAGCTGCACGAATCCAGTTTGCATTTGGTAAATTAACTCCAATTGGTGTACTTGGAGATGCATCTCCTGCTTCTCCAGCAACATTTACAACTTTATAAGTAACACCTACAACGCTATCTTTTTTATGCGCATTCATTAAAGGAGAATTATCTTCAAACCATTGTGCATTTTCAGATAAAACTGACATCTTCTCAGACATATCAAAATCTTTAATTTGCACAACTGTTTCGTAAGAACCTCTATAACCTGCTGGATCATTATATACTTCAATAAAACTATTGATGTAATCGATATTTCCATCTGTTGCAGCAGTCCAAGCCACATTATAATCATCCCAAGTTTGTAAATCTCCTGTATTATAGTATTGAATTAGTAAACCTAATGCATCACCTTGTGCTTTATTTTCTGCTACACCTTGAGCTAATTCTAACCATTTTACGATTTCGTCTATAGCACTTCCGTATAATCCACCAGATTTATAAACACGCTCTGTAAGAACTCCGTTTTCTTTAACCAATTGAGAGTTTAAACCAAATGACAATGGCTTTTCTGGATCTGGAGACGTTTTCTTCTTGTAGAAATTTTCAACATCTGCAGTAGTCACATCTGGGCCATAAAAATTAACCGCAGATAATAATACATTATCAACATCTTTAGTTAGATTCACTTTTTTAGCATCCTTATCATTGAAGATAACATCGAAAGCCTCAGCTTCTAAAGCAGTATTTGTTCCTGCCAATAAGCCTTTTAAATATTCCGAAGAAAATTCAGGCTTTAATTTAGCATTTGAATAGTGGTGGTGAATTCCGTTAGAAAACCAAACACGCTTTAAATAGGTTTCAAAAGCGTTCCAATCATCAGTTTTTTTATCACCACTATAATTAGTATACACATTTTCTAAAGCGGTTCTAATTTTTAAATTATGCCTGTAATTTTGATCCCACATAATATCGCGACCAGACAAACCTGCTTGTGTTAAATAGTAAGCTAATTTTTGTTCTTTTAACGTTAAATCATCCCAACCTGGAATTTGGTAACGCAATACTTTTATATCAGCAAATTGCTCGACATTAAAGTCAAAATTTTCAGTTTTTTCTACTTTTTCAGAATCAGCCATTTCACCTTTCTTATCCTCACCACATGAGAACATAAAACCAGCAATAATAGCTAGCACTAATATCTGTTTTAATTTCATTTTAAAAATTTTAATTGTTGTCTCACAAATGTAAACATTTATACCTACTTATTTAACATGACTTAAAATTGATTATCTTTGATTACCTAATTAATTTAACATCAAAATAGATAATGAAAGCAATTAAATATATTCTCTTTTTATTACTAATTCTATTTATAGGTTTTGCTATATATGTTGCTGTACAACCTAATGATTTTAAGTTTAATAGGAGCAAAATCATTAAAGCTCCAATACCTGTAGTTTATAATTTGGTAAACGATTTTAAAGAATGGCCACGCTTCTCGCCTTGGATAGAACAAGACACCAATGCGGTACTTACTTATGAAGACAAAACGTCTGGTGTAGGCGCAGGATATAGCTGGGAAGGTGAAATTTTAGGAATTGGCAATGCAAAAACAGTTGATGTACTCAATAATAAATCGATCTCTCAACATATAGAATTTGTAAAACCATTTGAATCTAATTCAAATATAAATTGGACTTTTGAACCTACTCAAGATGGCACTAAAGTAACTTGGAGCATGGATGGAAAGCAAGATTTTATGACTAAAATGTATGTCGCGTTTTCTGGTTCTATTGAAGAAGCTACAGGACCCGATTTTGAAAGAGGGCTTTTCAAACTAGATAGTATCGTTCAAGCAGATATGAGAAAATATAGTATTACTATTGAAGGAATCACACAACATAGTGGTGGTTTTTATTTATACAATACAACCTCTTGTAAAATTGAAGATCTAGAACAAAAAAAGCAAGAAATGATGCCGATAGTTGGAGGTTATGCAATATCAAATAACATCACAATGGGTGGAACACCATTTGTTCTTTATCACAAATGGGATATAGAGAATAACACGGTTATGTTTTCATGCTGTGTACCTACAACCTCTAAAATTGAAACGACCAATCCTAATATTCTAACTGGGCAGTTAAAACCTTTCAAAGCAGTTAAAACAGTACTTAAAGGTGATTATTCAAATTCGGAAGAAGCATGGAATACAGCTATGGATTTTATAAAAGATAATAACTTAAAAGAACCGCTAACTGGTCCTGTTTTAGAATCTTATTTAACAGATCCTAAATCAACACCTAATCCAGCAGATTGGGTAACCGAAATTTATCTAGCTGTAGAATAAATGAAATGAGTAGTATATCAAAAAACGTATCAGACTATCTTATGTCATTAAGCGAATTCCATTTGACCATAAAGAAAATAAGAATCAGCAAATGAAACAGTTTCTACTCGTATTTATTGGTGGCGGTTTTGGAAGTATGCTCAGGTTTGCTTTGAGTAAACTTCTTAATAATTCTCAAAACGGAATTCCCTACGGTACATTTGCTGCAAACATTATAGGAAGTCTTTTAATAGGATTGATTTTGGGCTTTGCTATAAAAAACGACACCCTTTCATCCAACCAAACATTATTACTTGCAACTGGTTTCTGTGGTGGCTTTACAACATTTTCAACCTTTGCATATGAAAATCATGTGCTTTTAAAATCGGGAGACTTTACAACATTTGCTATGTATACTATAGCCAGTTTTGTGTTAGGTTTTCTTGCGGTTTTCTTCGGAATGCACTTAGCCAAATAGCCCTTAAAAACTATTACTAAAGGCTAGTCATGAAACTTCTTTACTCCTGCTTTAACCTCTAGATCAAGATAGTTTTCTCTTGGTACAATTGGACAAGAGTAACGCTCATTATAAGCACAATAAGGATTATATGCTTTATTAAAATCTATTTCGATAGTATCACCTTCAGGAATTCTCATGTCTATATAACGTCCACCTCCATAACTCTCTTCTCCGTTTGTATTGTCTATAAAAGGAAGAAATAAATAATCTTTGTATTCTTCTTCTTTGATTAACCCTTGATTTTGATAGATATTTAGCTGATAAGCTTTCCCTTTTATCTCAAATGAAACAACTCCATACTTTACATATTCTGGCAAACGGGTTGTCGTTGTTTTCATTTCAAATACATCCTCATCTGGCGTTCTCTTAAACGAAGCTTTTACAACAAAAGTAGAATCAAACTTAAAAAAGTCTAACCCCTTAAAACCTTTTAGATCTTTATCTTTTAAAGGTGATTTTGTTGCGTCCTTATATTCTGAGTTAATCTCTCTTTGAAACTCAGTATCTCCAGCAATTGGAACTTTATCTTGTGCGCAACTTAATGTAGATATAAATAATATTAAAAGGGCTATCTGTTTCATGTTCAAATTTTTTCCGCAGTAAAAATACAACTTATACCAAATATTTTTTATAGATTTGATTATTAAATAGTTAAAAAAACAATGCTAAACTGCGTCATTTCATATAAACAAAGACAAACCTCTTATCTAAAGAGTCAGGCTTGCTATGTGTTATGGTAATATAATTATTTAACCAACCAATCATAAAAAGTCCGACGTTAACGTCGGACTTTTTACATTTATACAACAACCGAAATGATAAAACTATATAACAATTACATAAATACTTTTAGAGGACTCTCTAAAGAAGTTTGGTGGCTTTCTCTCATAACATTAATTAATAGAGCTGGCACAATGGTCATTCCATTCTTGTCTTTATACCTCACAGAAGACATGAATTTCTCAATAAGCGATGTTGGGTGGATTATGAGTGCATTTGGATTAGGCTCTGTTGTTGGCACCTGGGTTGGTGGGAAATTGACTGATCAAATTGGGTTTTATAAAGTTATGGTTAGAAGCTTACTCTCAACAGGTATATTATTCATCATATTACAATTTCTCAATACGTTTACATCTATTTGCATTGGCATCTTTTTAATTATGCTAGTTGCAGACACGTTTAGACCTGCAATGTTTGTTGCTATGAGTGCTTACAGCAAACCAGAAAATAAAACACGCTCTGTTACTCTTATTCGTTTAGCAATAAACTTAGGGTACTCTGCTGGACCTGCTGTTGG
>CAJQOA010000167.1 GCA_905479815.1 uncultured Psychroserpens sp. | reverse complement strand
ATATTTAGAAACCATATGTTTTTAGCTTGGGATCAACAAGAGGTCTTGGGAAGAATCTATGTAGCGAAAGAAGGTATAAATGCACAACTATCTGTACCTGCTGAAAGTTTCGAAGTTTTTAAAAATCATTTAGATACCATTTCGTTTTTAGAAAATGTAAGATTAAACATTGCTATTGAGCACGATAATTTTGCCTTCTTAAAACTGAAGGTTAAAGTCAGAAATAAAATTGTAGCAGATGGCTTAAATGATAATACTTTCGATGTGACGAATAAAGGTGTACATGTAAATGCTGAAAAATTTAATCAGCTTATAGAAGACCCAAATACCGTTTTGGTAGACATGCGAAACCATTACGAAAGTGAAATAGGTCATTTTAAAAATGCTATTACTCCAGATGTCGATACATTTAGAGAATCTCTCGATTTAATAGAAGAAGATTTAAAAGAACACAAAGAAGATAAAAACCTTGTAATGTATTGTACTGGCGGAATTCGATGTGAGAAAGCAAGTGCCTATTACAAGCATAAAGGATTTAAGAATGTATTTCAATTGGATGGAGGTATCATAAATTATGTGAGACAAGTAGAATCTAATGATTTAGAAAATAAATTCGTAGGCAAAAATTTTGTGTTTGATGAGAGACGATCAGAGCGTATTAGTGATGATGTGATTGCTAATTGCCACCAATGTGGTAATCCAGCAGATTTACACACCAATTGTGCTAATGAAGCATGTCATTTATTGTTTATACAATGTGATACTTGTAAGAAACAAATGGAAAATTGTTGCTCTGCAAATTGTATGGAAATTAACAGATTACCTTTTGAAGAACAAAAAGCACTTCGTAAAGGTCAAGGTAATAGCAACGATATCTTTAAAAAAGGAAGAGCAGATCATTTGCCATTTAAAAAGGATTTAAGAAATATTTTCGAATCGTTGTCAAAGTAATTAAAGACTCTGTTTAGAACCTTTTTTTATGTTTTTTCTTCGGAATTAAATTCTAAAGATGAAAATTTGATATACTAATATCTGAGGTCGCACTGCATAATGTGCTATAAATTATAGCTGATTATTGCACCTCTTTTTTGTGAATAAATAATCTTATATTTACATTTCAAAAGAAACACTAATCTTCATTTGGTAATCTATTCATATTACCAAATTATATATAAAATTTCATGAGTTGTAAAAGTTGCTCAACTGGTAAAGATGGACAACCAAAAGGATGCAAAAATAATGGGACTTGCGGTACAGATAGCTGTAATAAACTCACTGTTTTCGATTGGTTAGCTAATATGTCGTTACCGCAAGGTCAAGAACCTTTTATAGGTGTTGAGGTTCGTTTTAAAAACGGACGAAAGTTATACTACAAAAACACCGAAAATTTAACCTTAAGTATTGGAGATGTCGTTGCTACTCAGGCTAGTTCTGGTCATGATATTGGTATGGTAACACTTACTGGAGAATTGGTAAGAGTGCAAATGAAGCGTAAAAAGGTTAATATAGATGATGAAGAAAATGTCATGAAGGTTTACCGAAAGGCAAGTCAGAAAGACATTGATATTTGGTCTGCTGCAAGAGATAAAGAAGAGCCCATGAAAGTCAAAGCAAGACAATTTGCTATTGACTTAAAACTTCAAATGAAGATATCAGATATTGAATATCAAGGAGATGCAAGCAAGGCCACTTTTTATTACACTGCAGAAGAGCGTGTAGATTTTAGAGAACTTATTAAGCTTTTTGCACGTGAATTTAGAACGCGTATAGAAATGAAACAGGTTGGATTTCGTCAAGAAGCAGCTCGTCTCGGTGGTATTGGTTCATGTGGAAGAGAGCTTTGTTGCTCAACATGGTTAACAGATTTTAGATCCGTAAGCACATCTGCAGCACGATACCAACAACTATCGCTAAACCCATTAAAACTGGCAGGGCAATGTGGTAAACTAAAATGCTGTCTAAATTATGAATTGGATTCATATTTAGATGCTCTAAAAGCGTTTCCAAAATCAGACACGAAATTGTTTACTGAAAAAGGGAAAGCAGTATGCCAAAAAACGGATATTTTTAAAGGACATCTTTGGTATGCCTATGAAGGAGAATGGATGAACTGGCATGTGCTAACTACAGATCAAGCTAATGAAATCATAGAAAAAAACAAGAAAAGAGAAAAAGTTGCAAGCTTAGAAGAATACGCTTCTGTTTTAATAGAAGATACTAAAACTGAGTTTGAAAACGTTGTTGGTCAGGATAGTTTAACACGATTTGATGGTCCAAAACGTAAAAAGAAACGTAGAAATAATAAGGGGAAACAAAAACCTCGTCCTAAAAACACAAATAATAGTAATGCAAAAAAGTAAGTATTGGATACCATTTGTAATGCTGCTTTTAAGCATTGTGTCTTGTGACTCTAATCGTGTTTTTGACGAGTATAAGTCAGTTTCTGGTGAATGGGATAAAGACAATACAATTGAATTTAAAATCATACCTCCAGATTCTACAAAGGCTTATAATTTATATGTTAATTTAAGAAATACAGAAGATTATAAATACAGTAATTTATATTTAATTGTAGAGCTTAACTATCCTAATGGGAAAACATTAAAAGACACATTAAAATATAAAATGGCAAACCCAGATGGGACCTTTTTAGGGACAGGGTTTACAGATGTAAAAGAAAGTAAATTGTGGTATAAAGGTCATGAAGAGCCATTTATATTTGATGAAACAGGAGAATATATCATTAACATACAACATGCCATGAGAGAAAATGGAAGTATCGATGGCATTGATAAATTAGAAGGCATCACAGATGTTGGTTTTAGAATAGAGCATTCGCAAACACATTAATTATGGCAAAAAAAACTGTAGCAAAGAAAAAACCTACTAAGGATAACGCTCAAGATTTTTCAAAATATATAAGACGCTTCTGGATTATTTTCACAGGAGGCATTTTCGCGTTTTTTTTAATGTTCCTCTTAGCATCTTGGGGACTTTTGGGAGAAATGCCAGATCATACCATTTTAGAAAACCCAAAAACATTTTTGGCAACAGAGATTATATCTTCAGATGATAAAACTTTAGGTAAATTTTATTTAGATGACAATAGAACACCTGTAGATTACGAAGAGTTGCCAAAAGATTTGGTTGATGCCTTAGTCGCTACAGAAGATATTAGACATTACGAACATTCAGGTATTGATTTAAGAGGTACGTTAAGAGCTATTTCTAAACTAGGTAAAGGAGGAGGAGCAAGTACTATTTCCCAGCAATTAGCAAAACAGTTGTTTACCAAACAAGTATCCTCAAATAAATTCCAACGTATTTTTCAAAAAGTAAGAGAATGGGTTATTGCTATTCGTTTAGAACGTCAATACACCAAAGAAGAAATTATTGCGATGTACTTTAATATCTATGATTTTGGAAATAATGGTGATGGGATTAGAAGTGCCTCTCGTATTTACTTCGGAAAAGAGCCAATCAACCTCAATATGAAAGAATCTGCAATGTTGGTAGGGATGTTTAAAAACTCTTCATTATATAATCCAATACCATCACGAAACCCTGAAGGGGTAAAAAACAGACGAAATGTAGTCTTGTTTCAGATGAACAAATACGAATATATTTCTAAGTCAACAAAAGATAGTCTTCAAGCTACAGAATTAGATTTAAATTTTTCACCAGAATCACATCGTGAGGGTTCTGCAACCTATTTTAGAGCATATCTAGATAAGTTTATGAAAAATTGGATTAAAAAGAATCCGAAGCCAGATGGCGAAAAGTATAATTTATATAACGACGGACTCAAAATCTTTACGACCATAGATTCTAGAATGCAAAAATATGCAGAAGATGCAGTTGGTCGTCATATGCCAAGATTACAAGCAGAATTTGATAATCAAAACACGCCAAAGAGAAATAAAACAACACCATTTCGAGAGCTCGATACAAAGGAAATAGAAAAATTAATGAACTCTGGGATGAGACGTTCAGAGCGTTGGAGAGTATTAAAGTTAGCTGGAAAGTCTGAAAAAGAAATTAGAGCCTCTTTTCAAAAGCCTACTCAAATGAGCATTTTTGCATGGAAAAATGGCAAGCCATCTGAAATTGATACGGTTATGAAGCCTATAGATTCTATGCGTTATTATAAATCATTTTTACAACCAGGAATGATGTCTATGGATCCTCAAACAGGTCATGTCAAAGCTTGGGTTGGAGGAATGAATTTTAGACACTTTCAATATGACCATGTAAAAACAGGAAAACGTCAAGTAGGTTCAACATTTAAACCATTTGTTTATGCAACAGCTATTGACCAATTACATTTATCACCTTGTGATACAATACCAAGACAACAAATAACTATTGAAGCCAACAAGTATGGAAACCCAGAGCCTTGGACAGTTACAAATGTTGATGCTCGTTACGATGGTTTCTTAACACTTAAAGCCGCTTTAGGAAGTTCTGTAAATACAGCAACAGCTCGTTTGATGGATAAGGTAGGCCCAGAACCTGTGGTTGATATGGCTAGAAATTTAGGTATTGAATCAGATATTCCTGCAGTACCAGCAATTGCTTTAGGCACTCCAGATATTAGTGTTTATGAAATGGTAGCAGCCTATTCAACATTTGCAAATAAAGGGGTGTATAATAAACCAGTAATGGTGACACGCATAGAAGATAAAAATGGAACTGTATTATATCAATTTACTCCAGAGACTAAAGATGTTTTAAGTGCAGAAGTTGCATATACCACAGTAAATTTAATGCAAGGTGTCGTAGAAGGTGGCTCAGGTGCACGTTTAAGAGGAAGTTGGAGAGCAAGTCAAGACATGTATAAAGAAATTATAACAGGTTATCCATACGAACTCAACAATCCAATAGCTGGAAAAACAGGTACAACACAAAATCAAAGTGATGGTTGGTTTATGGGTATGGTTCCAAATTTAGTGACTGGTGTTTGGGTTGGTGCTGAAGATCGAGCTGTGCATTTTGAAACAACTAAATATGGTCAAGGTGCTTCAATGGCATTGCCAATTTGGGGACTGTATATGAAAGCATGTTATGCAGATGAAGCGTTGAGTATTTCAAAAGGTAATTTTGATAAACCAGCAAACTTATCCATAGAAGTAGATTGTAGTAAATGGAAAGGTAATGGACAAGATATTGCAGATCCTGATGGCGACTTAGACGGTGTTATCGATTTTTAAAAGTTTATGTTTTATCGAAAAGATATTAAGCCATTCAGTTTTGAATGGTTTTTTTATTTCGTAAATTTCCGTAGCTAAAATCCATATAAAATGATAAGTAAAAAAGTAGCTAATGTTCAAGAAGCACTTAAAGGTGTTAAAGACGATATGACCTTTATGTTTGGTGGTTTTGGATTATCCGGAATCCCAGAAAATGCTATTGCAGAACTAGTACAATTAAATGTAAAAGGTCTCAAGTGTATATCTAATAATGCAGGTGTAGATGATTTTGGATTGGGATTATTATTGCAAGGCAAGCAAATAGATAAAATGACCTCTTCTTATGTAGGAGAAAATGATGAATTCGAAAGGCAAATGTTATCTGGAGAATTGGAGGTTGAATTAATTCCGCAAGGCACATTAGCAGAACGCTGTAGAGCAGCACAAGCAGGATTTCCAGCAATATATACACCAGCTGGTTATGGAACTGAAGTCGCAGAAGGTAAAGAGACTAGAGAATTTGATGGTAAAATGTATGTTTTAGAATATGCGTTTAAAGCAGATTTTGCTTTTGTAAAAGCTTGGAAAGGTGATGCAGCAGGGAATTTAGTGTTTAAGGGAACTGCTCGTAATTTTAATCCTAATATGTGTGGTGCAGCAAAAATAACAGTTGCCGAGGTAGAAGAATTAGTTCCTGTAGGGACTTTAGATCCTAACCAAATACATATTCCAGGAATATTTGTGAAACGTATCTTTCAAGGTGAGACTTATGAGAAACGAATAGAACAACGAACAGTTAGACAAAGAGATTAATTATGTTAGATAAAAACGGAATTGCAAAGCGCATCGCAAAAGAAGTACAAGATGGATATTATGTAAACCTCGGAATCGGAATTCCTACCCTTGTAGCAAATTACGTTCGAGACGATATTGAAGTTGAATTTCAAAGCGAGAATGGCGTTCTTGGGATGGGGCCTTTTCCTTTTGAAGGCGAAGAAGATGCAGATATCATTAATGCAGGAAAGCAAACTATTACAACATTACCAGGAGCCAGTTTTTTTGATTCAGCAACTAGTTTCTCTATGATAAGAGGGCAGCATGTGGATTTAACTATTCTAGGAGCCATGGAAGTATCAGAGGAAGGCGATATTGCTAATTGGAAAATACCAGGTAAGATGGTAAAAGGAATGGGAGGCGCAATGGATCTTGTAGCCAGTGCAGAGAATATTATTGTTGCCATGATGCATACTAATAGAGCAGGGGCATCAAAACTATTAAAGCATTGCTCATTACCATTAACAGGAGTTGCTTGCGTTAAAAAAGTGGTCACCAATCTTGCTGTTATGGAAATCACACCAAAAGGCTTTAAACTTTTAGAACGTGCACCAGGAGTTACGGTAGAGGATGTTCAAAATGCTACAGAAGGGACTTTAATTATTGAAGGTGATATCCCAGAAATGGATTTGTAAAACCTAAAAAAGCTTCGTTGTTATTTTGAGTAGCAATTAAAAATACTTTTAAGCCACTTTTATAGTGGCTTTTTTCATTCCCGAAGACAATAATAATCATTAAATATTGTAGGAATATTCCGTTAACTGACCGTTAATTGTTAAAATATAGTGCATTTCATCGATTAATTATGTATTTAGGCTGATTAATTAAAAAAGGGTATTATGTTTACAAAACCAAATCGGAACTAAGATATTTAAAGTGTAACCAAGATTTTATGATTTGCCCCAAATCTATCATAAACCTAAACTGAATGAACTTTTTTGCCCCAAATTTACCCAAACCTACAAGTACCGAGAACAAGTTTTTAGCTCGTTTTCAAAACACATTAAAAGTATCAAAAAGTGTCTTAGCCCTAACTAAAAAAGTATTCATGCTATAATCCTTTAGGAATAGCATGAATAAGTTTTTTAGTGTATTCTTTTTGTGGATTGTTATAAATAACATCTGCATCATCCATTTCTTCAACTTCCCCTTTATTCATAACAACTAGTTGATCAGACATATATTTAACGACAGCTAAATCATGAGAAATAAATATATAGGTGAAACCATAATTACTTTTAAGATCATTAAGTAAGTTTAAAACTTGAGCTTGTACAGAAATATCTAAAGCTGATACCGATTCATCACAAATTATAAGTTGAGGTTCTAATGCAATAGCTCTTGCAATCCCAATACGTTGCCGTTGTCCGCCTGAAAACTCATGAGGATAACGATTAAAAAACGTGTCGTCTAATCCAACTTTTAGTAGTAAATCCAAAACTTTTTCTTTTCTATCGTCTTCAGATACACCAATACCATGAACTTTCATTGGTTCCATGATAGCTTTTCCAACTGTTAGTCTTGGGTTTAAAGACGCATAAGGGTCTTGAAAAATAATTTGAATATCTTTTCTAAGTCTACGTATGGCAGACCTTGATAGTTTGGTAATATCTATACCTTGATATAAAATAGAGCCAGCAGTTGCTTTGTCTAATTGTAAGATAGCATTAGAAAGTGTAGATTTCCCACAGCCAGACTCACCAACCAGGCCAAGTGTTTCTCCTTTGTATAATTTAAAGGATACATTATTGACTGCTTTAAAAATTTCTGGTTTAGAGAACCAACCTGATTTTGAAACAAATTCTTTTTCTAGATTAATAACTTCTAATAGTGGTTTTTTAGAATATAGTTTCTCGTGAGTTCTTGTGCGTTCTTGCGAAGTCACAACATCAGATTTTGTAGTTTTATTTATAAAATCATCAATTGTAGGTAACTGCTTTAGTCGACTATCCATTGATGGTTTTGAGTTGATTAATGCTTTTGTATATAAGTGCTTCGGAAATTTGAAAACTTGTTCAACGTTACCTTGTTCAACAATATCTCCTCTATACATGACTACAATACGATCTGCAATTTCTGAAACCAAAGACAAATCATGAGATATAAAAATGATACTCATTTGCTGGTCTTCTTGCAATTGTTTTAATAATAAGATAATGTCTTTTTGAACGGTGACATCTAATGCAGTTGTTGGTTCATCTGCAATTAATAGTTGGGGCTTACAAGCAATGGCCATAGCAATCATGACACGTTGTTTTTGTCCGCCAGAAATTTCGTGAGGATACGCATTATAAACGCGTTGAGGTAATGGCAACTTAACCTTTTCAAAAAGGGATAACGTTTCGGTTTTAGCAGCTGCTTTAGATAGGTTAGTGTGTTGAAGTAGAATTTCAATGACTTGTTTTCCACAAGTCATTGATGGATTTAAAGAACTCATAGGTTCTTGAAATATCATAGCGATTTTATGTCCTCTTATCTTCTGAAATTGTCTAGAATTAAGTGTTGTTAAATCTTGAGAATCAAATAAAATTGACCCTTCAGTGATTTTTGAAATTTTCTTTGGGAGCAAACCTAGGATTGCTAAAGACGATACAGACTTGCCAGATCCTGATTCACCAACAACACCTAAAATTTCATTCGTATTTAAATGGTACGATATATTATGTATGATCTCCTTATCAACGCCTTCCGAAGAAAAAGAAATTGAAAGATCTTTTACATCTAATAATTTTTGATTCTGCATAGGTAAATGTAGTCATTTTCTGAATTAAAATTACGGTAAAACCGTAAGTGATTTTTTAATGAATGTAGTTCAACGAAAACGTTATAGTAAAACTTTGAAATTAACAATATTTTAATACTTTCACGGCGAATAATTTAACATTAACACTAATTTTTTAAACTATCAACATGAAAAAAACAATTACACTAACACTATTGTGTTTATTATCAGTTGTTTCCGTTTTTGCTCAAGATTTATTAGAGCGAAACTGTGGAACAATGGAAAATTTAGAAATCAGAAAACAACAAGATCCTGGCTTAGAGGCTAGAATGCAAAAGATTGAAACCTTTACTCAAAATAAGATTCAAGAGATGCAAAATAACAGAGTTGATGGTAACATAATTACCATTCCTGTTGTTGTACATGTTTTATATCGTAATAGTACAGAGAACATTAGTGTTGCTCAAATTCAATCACAGTTGGATGTTTTAAATGAAGATTTTAGACGTACTAATGCTAATGCCGATAATCTATGGTCACAGGCAGCAGATACTGAAATTCAATTTTGTTTATCAACTGTAGATCCAAATGGAAATGCAACGTCTGGGATAACTAGAAAATTAACTACTAGACAAGATTGGAATGCAAATGATGATGCTAAGCGTTCGTCTTCTGGAGGTATTGACCCTTGGAATACGTCAGAGTATTTAAATATGTGGGTTGTACCAAAAATGACGACAATATCTCAAGGACAAACGATAAACCTTTTAGGTTATGCTCAATTCCCTGGAGGTAATGCTGCAACAGATGGTATAATTATGATTTACAACGCTTTTGGTCGTACAGGTGCAGTTACAGCGCCTTATGATGGAGGTCGTACTACAACTCATGAAATAGGTCATTACCTTAATCTTCGTCATATTTGG
Organism: uncultured Psychroserpens sp.; assembly: GCA_905479815.1. GTDB lineage: Bacteria > Bacteroidota > Bacteroidia > Flavobacteriales > Flavobacteriaceae > Psychroserpens. Next base: position 2,362 of record CAJQOA010000167.1, on the reverse strand, counting down.
GGAGATGCTAACTGTGGAAATGATTTTGTAAGTGATACACCAACACATCAAACATCAAATAGAGGATGTCCAGTAGGTCAAACATCTTGTAGTTCTACAGATATGCCACAAAATTATATGGATTATACTAATGATTCATGTATGAATTTATTCACACAAGGACAAAAAGATAGAATGCGTGCAGTATTAGCTTCTGGAGGTGCAAGACGTACTTTAGCATTATCTGATAAATGTGGTAGTACTGGACCTTCTCCAACATGTACAGATGGGATTCAAAATGGAGACGAAACAGGAGTAGATTGTGGAGGTTCTTCATGCGCACCTTGTCAAACTGCGTGTTCAGAGAACGAAATAAATATATCTGTTACATTTGATAATTACCCAGAAGAAACAGCTTGGACACTTAAAAATGCAAGTGGAACAACAGTAGCTTCAGGAACTTATTCTACTGCTAACGCTGATGGTTCTACAGTAACTGAAACTCTTTGTATTCCTGATGGATGTTACGATTTTGTAATTACTGATGTTTATGGCGATGGTATTTGCTGTTCTTATGGAAATGGTTCTTATACGGTAACAAATTCTTCAGGAACTTTAGCTTCTGGAGGTTCGTTTACGAGCTCTGATGCTACTAATTTCTGCCTTGGTGGAAGTCCAGCTCCAACATGTACAGATGGTGTTCAAAATGGAGATGAAACAGGAGTAGACTGTGGTGGTTCTTCATGTGCACCATGTTCAACTGCAGGAACTACGATTCTTAATGAAGGATACTTTGAAACAGGATTAGACGGATGGGCTGATGGCGGAAGCGATTGCTTTAGATATAGTGGCTCAAACTCATATGAAGGTTCACGTTCAATGAGATTAAGAGATAATTCTGGTACAGCATCTGCTATGACATCACCTTCATTAAATTTAACATCATTTGATCAAGTGGAAATAGAATTTTATTTCTACGCGAATAGTATGGAGAATGGAGAAGATTTCTGGGTACGTTATTATAATGGGTCATCTTATAGTACAGTTGCTACTTACGCAAGAGGAACTAATTTTAATAATAATACGTTCTATACAGCAACAGTAACTTTAAGCTCATCTCAAGTTAATTTTGCTACAAATTCTAGATTTAGAATCCAATGTGATGCATCTGGTAATAATGATCAAGTTTATATTGATCAAGTAACTATCAGAGGTATTAATGGATCTGGTCGTGAAGATAGCATTAGAGAATTAGGAGGACATAGATCTGATGAAGAATTTAGTTCTGAAGAAGATTTTGTAATCTATCCAAATCCAGTAAAAGGAAATACATTATTTGTAAAGTTACCTTCTAATGGAACCGCATCTTATAGAATTCTAAACATGTTAGGACAAACAATGATGACAGGAGATTCTGTAAAAGAAATCAATGTATCTAATCTTAAAACCGGAATGTACTTTATTGAAGTTAATGATGGAGAAGAGATTATGACTAAGAAGTTTATTAAACAGTAACAAGTTTAATAATCACATAATTTTAAAAGTCCAGATGAAAATCTGGACTTTTTTATTGTTTGTAAGTTAAATCTGAAGATAATGTACGGTAAAACCGTAAATATTAATTATAATTTAAAATTTTAGGAACATTGTTAAGAAAAGCGTTTAAATATGCTTAAATTCATTAAAGCATATAGATTTTTCTAGCTATTAATTAACCATTTTAAATCCTTCAACACATGAAATTAAAATTAGGACTACTCATTTTTGTGATGAGTTTCAACTTCGCTATGTCACAAAGTAAAACACTTTGGCAAAGACAATCAATTGACAACACTACTAGAATTAAGTCTAGTAAACAAAACCTTCCAAAGACACATACTTTTAGTCTTAATATAGAAGGCCTTAAGCAGGCTTTGATTAATGTGCCAAAAAGAGGGAAATTCACAAAGTCATCAAATGTTATTGCGACGTTTCCTAATGAGGATGGAACTTTTGAAAATTTTAGAATAGTTGAAGCTTCTGTTTTAAGTCCAGAACTTCAAGAACGCTACCCTAATATTAAATCGTATGCAGGACAAGGTATTGATGATCCTTCCGCAGTAATACGTTTTAGTATCTCACCTTTAGGTTTTCAAAGTATGAAACTATCGGCTAATAAACCTGCTACATTTATAGAGGCACTAACAAAAAATGGGTCACACTATGCAGCATTTAAAAGAGCTGATAAAATTGATTTTAATGATGACTTTGAATGTTCTGTGACAGAACAAGTGAATAAACAAATGAATACTGGTATGCAGCAACGAAATGCTGATGATGCCATCTTAAGAACATATAGATTAGCAGTTTCTACTACTGGAGAATATACTGCTTATCATGGAGG
>CAJQOA010000166.1 GCA_905479815.1 uncultured Psychroserpens sp. | reverse complement strand
ATACCAGATAGTCAATTAATGTATAAGGAATATTACGATAAATTATTTTGGTATTTGCACCCTAAAAGCCAATTAAAATTGTTAAAATTATACCATCCAATTTTTAAAATGTTAGTTGCAATAAAAAGAAGTTTCTATGCTAAAAAGTAGTCCTTTAGTTACTATAATTCTGCCCGTTTACAATGGTGAAAAGACCTTGAAAGCTACCATAGAGAGTGTTATCAATCAAACGTATTCTAATTTTGAATTATTGATTTGTATAGATGGAACTAAGGACGGTTCTAAAGCTATAGCAGAAGCTTTTAGTGAGTCTAGAATTACAGTTTTTGAAAATGCTAAGAATTTAGGCTTAGGCCCAAATGTAAATAAGCTGATTAGCTTGTCTTCCCCAAAAAGTGAATATATCGCTATGGCAGAGCAAGATGATATTTATGTTAAAACAAGAATTGAAAAACAGGTGGCAGTAATGCAGGAGCATTCTGATGTAGGTTTAGTTTCTGGTATTGCAGAATTTGTTAGTGATAGTGGTAGTCTTTTGTTTCCGGATATTCTTGTTATCGGTAAGCAATTTCCGCAAGAAAAATCTTTATTCAAATATTTATATAAAAATCAACTAAAGGTTGTTAATACGTGTATGATGATACGCAAACAAGTACATGTAGATAATGGGTTAGTTTTTACAGATGTATATCCTAATATGAATGTAGATTGGGACTATGTTTTACGCTTTTCATTAGTCTCTAACGTTTATGGTATTCCAGAGAAATTAGTAATAATGAATAGAAAAGGCTCTAATGAATCTGTCACGACAAATAAAAAAGTCCAGCATGAAACTTCAAGGCTGCTTTTACAAGATTTTAGAAATGAATTTCCTAATTTAATTTCACAATCAGATTATAAAGAGGCACTCAAATTCCATAGAAAAATAGAATTGGGACATCACAGTAAACTTGGGATTCTAGTTTATAGTATTTCATATTTTTTATTGTATTTTGACCTATATTTTTTGAAATACCCATTGATGCGAATTAAAAAATATTTTAATAAGCGATAGTATAGATATATGAGTTTTAAAATAGCTATAGTTTCTCCTGTATATAACGATTGGCAAAGTTTTCAGTCTCTAGTAAATGACCTCAATAGCGTCTCTAAAAAAGACGGTTTTGTAATTGAACATATTGTAGCTGTTAACGATGGGTCTAGTGAGTCTTATGAGGATTATCAATTTAAAGGAGATGTGCCTATTTCGGTCGTTGATCTTAATAATAATGTTGGACACCAACGTGCAATTTCTATAGGCTTATCTTATGCTGATGATCATTTCAAGGACGTAGATTGCTTTGTGGTTATGGATAGTGATGGAGAAGATAGACCAGAAGATATTGCTAAAATATTAAAAAAAATAGAGGACACCAATCGGAAATCTATTGTCTTTGCAAAACGTGAAAAACGTAGTGAAGGACTTATGTTTAAACTGTTTTATCGTTTATATAAAACCTCATTTTATTGGTTAACAAATCAAAAGTTAGAATTTGGAAATTTTAGCGCAATACCTCGAAATTTATTAAGTAGAGTGACTAGTATACCAGAGTTGTGGAATCATTATTCTGGAGCCATTATGAAATCTAAAATCCCTTATCAATCTGTTGGTACAGATAGAGGTCATAGATATCATGGTGAGTCAAAAATGAATTTTCAAAATTTAGTACTGCATGGCTTGAGTTCAATTTCAATCTATTTAGATATTGTTTCTGTACGCTTGTTATTTGTGTCATTTATTTTTACAATTATAACCGTGTTATCTTTAGGAGTTGTAGTTGGGTTAACTTTTTTTACAGATTTAACCATTCCTGGTTGGCCTTCAATAGTTGGGTTGAGCCTATTAAATATTTTGGCAATTGTTATTTTGACAACATTTTTAATTCTTTTGTTTCAGCTTAATCAAAAAACAACGATCAAATTATCGCCAAAAAATTATTATAAAGATTTTATATTATCAGTAATACAAATTCATTCATGAGCATTGAAAGTCAATATATTGGTAATGAATTAGAACTATTCTCTCATGCAAAAAATTGGAAAAATTATTGGGAGAAAAAAGTAGTTCCATTTCTAGGAAATAACGTCTTAGAAGTAGGAGCTGGATTAGGGACTAATACAAATGATTTGCTCTCTTTAATGCCATCAATAGAAAATTGGGTGTGTATAGAGCCAGATGTCGCATTGTCTAAAGATATTTATTCTAATGTTGATGAAAAATACCACTCCAAAATTTCTGTGGAGACTTCTTATTTAGCAGACTATAAGCCAAACATAAAATTTGATAGTATTCTATATATTGATGTTATTGAGCATATTGAGGATGATTCTTCAGAAATCAATCTAGCTAAAACCTTTTTGAAAGATGGAGGTCATCTTATTATTTTGGTGCCAGCTCATAATTTTTTGTTTTCAGATTTTGATAAAGCCATTGGACATTTCCGAAGGTATAATAAGAAAATGCTCAAAAACACTGTAGGAACAGATCTTAAACTAGATAAATTGATGTATTTAGATTCTGTTGGAATGTGTGCGTCTATGGTTAATAAATTATTTTTAAAACAAAGCTATCCTACTATCAAACAAATTAAATTTTGGGATAATTATATTGTTAAAACCTCATTTGTTGGAGATGCGCTTTTAGCACACCAACTAGGTAAATCATTGCTTGGTATATGGAAAAAATAGTTTTTAGAATAAGCGATTATTTATTTAATCTTAAATTATTGTCCTACCTAGAGGCAGTGAATAAAGTCGTATTGGTTGCCTTTATTCTATGTGCTGGATATCTTACATTTTCGTTAAACGGAAATGAAGAGCAGTACATGACCTACGCAAAACAATTCATGAATCCAGATTGGATTTCCTCTAGTTATTTAAATGAATTTGCAGGTACACGAGTGCTCTACCAATATATTGTTGGGTTTTTTTTAGAATATTTTAGTTTTGAAACTGTACGTTTTGCAGGTGTTTTTATACTCTCTGTGTTATTTGCATTTCCCTTATCTAAGATATACAGTCATTTAAATTTTAGCAATGCGCAAATACTATTGCAACTGCCTGTTCTATTCCTTCTAAACCAATCTATGTTTGCAGGTTCTTGGATGATGTTGTCTCTAGAGCCAAAATGCTTTTCTTACATTTTTGTGTTGTACGCGATACTCTCATATCTAAAATCCAATTTTAAGAGAATGATATTTTTCTTAATTATAGCAACGTATTTTCACGTGTTAGTTGGTGGTTATGTGTTTGTGTTTCTAATGGCTTCGGTGTTCTTCTTTGATAAAAGCAAACCGCTTAAGTTTTACGGGATTCTAGTAGGTGTTTACGCACTTACTCTTTTACCTTTTATATTGTATTTAAAAGCAGCAGTTGCTGGAAATGTTGATTATTCGCCATCTCCAGATTGGATATATTCTTATTTTAGAAGTCCACATCATGTTGGTCTTTTTAGAGATTTAAGTTATTTCTACTCCAAGCATTTTTATGGTGTTTTATTTGCGATTATAGCTTTAGTTTTTAGCTTAGGGTTTTTTAAATACAACAAAGATAAAGTATTGCACAAACTCAATAATTTTGTATTATTATCTTTAGTTGGTGTCTTATTAGCTGTGGTTATTGCTTTTTTTGATAAACAAGGAACGTTTTTAAAATACTATCCATTTCGTATTAACACGACAACAACATTTGTATTTACATTATTGATTGCACAATTTGTGTTTGACAATTTAAAAGACGAAACATTAAAATTAGTCAAATCATTAACGGTAATGGTTGGATTTCTTTTTTTACTGAAATTGGCTGTGGCAAATGCTATTGAAAGTAAAAATTATTTAAAAACTAACGCAACAAGTAGTCTCTCAGAAATGTGTGATTTCATAAAAGACAATACCAGTAAAGACGCTGTTATATTTACTCAATTATCAGATTTGTCTTTAAATCGTAAGATGGAACGTGATTTATTCGTGGTATATAAGTTCATACCAGCTCAAATGAGCGCTATTCCTGAATGGTATGAGCGCGAACTCTTCAAACGAAAAGTGGCCAAAGATTTTAAACTTTTGAACACTAGAAAAGAGAGTTATAAAATTGATTACGTTTTATCTCAAAAAAAATTGAATGCTGAGAATCTAAAATTATTCAATTCTAATAAAGATTATTATTTGTATACAGTTAAATCACTTGAGTAATTGCAAACTATAAAAACAAATATAATACCATCCAAAGCAATATTTGCTAAAGTTGATGTGCCTCATGATTTAAATCTAGAAGCTATTTGTGTGTTTTGCGCCATTGGTTTTTTTTTAGAAGAAGATACGTTTTACAAAGATGAAATTGTATTAGCACCAGCTACTACATATATACTTGATGAGAATTTGCATGCACAAGAAACTAAACCTTGGTTTAAATGGTATTATACACCACGTGATATAACATTTGAGCAAGCTTTAGATGAGTTTACGAATCTTTTTGAAACGATCATTAAAGAACAAACTGAAGGTAAAAAAGTGATTTTACCTTTGTCTGGTGGTTTAGACAGTAGAACTCAAGCAGTAGCTTTGAAAGCCATTAATTCTAACGTGTCATCCTATAGTTACAAGTTTCAAAATGGATTTGATGAAGTTAAGATTGCAAAACAAATTGCACAAATTTGTGAGTTTGATTTTGTGGCTCACACCATACCAAAAGGATACCTTTGGAATGTTGTCGATAAATTGGCAGATGTGAACCATTGTTTTTCAGACTTTACAAGTCCAAGACAGATGGCTATTTACAATCAATTTGATAATGCAGGAGATGTGTTTTCATTAGGGCATTGGGGAGACGTATTGTTTGATTCTATGAATCTTCCAGAATTAGATGAAAGCGAACAAGTAGATGTATTACTTAAAAAAATTATAAAAAGAGGCGGATTAGAATTCGCTTCAGAGTTATGGCAAACATGGAATTTGCCTGGAGGTTTTGAAGACTATTTAAGATCAAGAATTTTAGAAATGCTAAAAACAATTGATATTAAAGATACCAACGCGAGATTGAGAGCTTTTAAATCTAAATATTGGGCACCACGTTGGACGAGTGCTAATCTTTCAGTATTTGAGCAACATAAGCCTATTTCATTACCTTATTATGATAATAGAATGTGCGAATTTATATGTACTGTTCCTGAAGCATTTTTAGCAGATAGAAAATTACAGATTGCATATATAAAATTACGAAATCCAGAATTAGCCAAAATCACTTGGCAAGATCAGAGGCCATTCAATTTAACAAACTATCAATTAAATAAAATGCCTTATAATTTGCCATATAAAGTTTATGGTAAATTAAAAAGATCAATTGAAGGTCGTCTTCTTGGAAAATCATATGTGCAAAGAAACTGGGAATTACAGTTTCTTGGTAAAGACAATAAAAAACAATTAGAGAACTCTTTATTAAGTGATAATTTGGATGCGATTGTTCCTAAGGCTATATCTAAAAAATATCTCGATGCTTTTATGAATGAAAGCCCTTTGTTAAATGCTCATGCAATAAATATGCTTTTAGTGTTGTCTAAGTTTAATACCTCAAAACATGTCTAGACGTATTAAGATCTTATTTACAATACCCAATTTTGACACAGCAGGAAGTGGTAAAGTGGTCTATGACTTAGTAAGCCAACTTGATAAAAATAAATTTCAAGCTGAAATTTGCTGTTTTCATAATAAAGGCGCTTTTTTTAAAGAGATAGAACAATTAGGTGTTCCAATTCATCTATTTAAGTTTACTGCAGATTATAAGCCATTTATTGCATTGCCTATAAGAATACTTAGAATATATAAATTTTTCAAGAAACATGAATTTGACGTCATTCATTCATGGCATTGGAGTTCAGATTTTACAGAGGCTTTAGCAGCCAAGCTAGCAGGTGTTCCATACGTCTACACAAAGAAAGCTATGGGTTGGGGGAATAAAGCATGGTTATGGCGATCAAAATTAAGCACAAAGATTATTGCAATTAATAAAGCAATGGTGGCTCGTTTTTTTGAAAGCATGACCAATAAAACAATTTTGTTGCCTCTAGGAGTTAATACGAGCTATTTTCAGCCTTTAGAAAAGAAGCTTGAAACTCCTGAAGGATTAGCATTTAAAAATGAAGATATTGTTATTATTACTGTAGCTAATTTGGTTCCCGTAAAAGGAATAGAAGTGTTGTTGAAAGCTGTTAGAACAATAGCTAATGATGATATACATGTATTGGTAGTTGGTGATAAAAAAACAGCTTATGGGTGTCAATTAGTTAATGATTTTTCTTCAAATAATGTTCATTTTTTAGGAAAGAAAATAGATGTAAGACCATACCTTTCAATAGCAGATATTTTTGTGATACCAACACTTTCTAAAGGTGAAGGTATGCCAATTGCAGCAATGGAAGCCATGGCGTCTCAAAGAATAGTATTGGGTTCTAATGTATCTGGAATACAAGATATTTTATTACCTTTTTACCAATGTATGTTTGAAACAAATGATGTTGATAGTTTAGCTAATACTTTAAAGACGGTTCTGTCGATACCAACAGAAGAAAAAATGAAATTGGCTAAGGCTATGAGATGTTATGTAGAAGAAGAATTATCTATTGATAAGTTTATAAAATCACATGAGGAAGTTTACCTTAATTTAGTTTAAAAAATAAGATATGTTATTTAATTCGATTGACTTTGCCGTATTTCTGCCAATAGTCTTTTTACTCTATTGGTTTGTGACTCAAAAGCAATTAAAACTTCAAAATAGTTTAATTGTTATTGCGAGTTATGTTTTTTATGGATGGTGGGACTATCGTTTTCTTGCACTAATTGTATTTAGTACGTTAGTTGATTATTTCGTTGGACGACAATTAGAAAAAACAACGATAAAGAAACAAAGGTTTTATCTGCTATTGCTGAGTGTTATTGTCAATTTAGGCCTCTTAGGTTTCTTTAAATATTTTAACTTTTTTGTTGATAATTTTGTTAAGGCATTTTCGTTTTTTGGATATAACATACCATCTAACAGCTTAAACATTATTTTACCAGTTGGAATTAGCTTTTATACCTTTCAAACCTTAAGTTATACGATTGATGTTTATAAAAAGAAATTAGAACCTACAAAGGATATAATTGCGTTTGCTGCTTTTGTAGCTTTCTTTCCTCAGTTGGTTGCAGGACCTATTGAAAGAGCAACAAATTTATTGCCTCAGTTTTTTAGTAAAAGACAATTTAGTTATCAAAATGCTGTAGATGGTTTAAGGCAAATTCTTTGGGGATTATTTAAAAAAATTGTCATTGCAGATAACTGTGCCTATTTTGTAAATATCATTTTTGATAATCATACGGATTATAGTGGTAGCACGTTGCTTGTTGGAGCTGTCTTTTTTGCATTCCAAATTTATGGAGATTTTTCAGGTTACTCAGACATAGCCATAGGTGTATCTCGCCTTTTTGGTTTTGATTTAAAACAAAATTTTGCATTTCCTTACTTTTCAAGAGATATAGCAGAGTTTTGGAGACGTTGGCATATATCACTATCAACTTGGTTTAGAGATTATCTTTATATTCCATTGGGAGGCTCTAGAGGTTCTAAATATAAGCAGCTGCGTAATGTGTTTATTATATTTATAGTAAGTGGATTTTGGCATGGAGCAAATTGGACGTTTATGATTTGGGGTTTTTTAAATGCACTTTATTTTTTACCACTTTTACTTTTAAAACGAAATAGAATACATACTAATGTTGTTGCCGAACATTCAGCCTTACCTAGTGTGAAAGAACTATTAGCAATGTTAATGACGTTTTTAATTACAGTATTAGCATGGGTGTTTTTTAGAGCGGAAAATGTTGGTCATGCCCTAGATTATTTAATGCGCATGTCAAATTTGTCGCTTTTTTCATTACCAGAGATAAGACCTACATTTTTGTTTGTACTATTAATACTATTTATTCTTGTAGAATGGGCAGGTAGAAGACAGTTGTATGCTATTGAGAAATTATGGCTTAAATATCCTAGGTTATTGCGTTTGTCAGTATACTATATTATCGCAATTATCATATTTTTATATGGTGGTAAAGAACAAGAATTTATTTATTTTCAGTTTTAAAAATGAAAAGATTTTTAATAAATTTAGTAGTTTTTGTTTCTTTGGTATTGGTCAGTTGTGCGCTATTTATGGGTTTTGCAAATGGCAGTGCAGACGCCTTTTATAGTAAATTTACATCTTCAAAACAAAGTTCATTAATTATTGGCTCATCAAGAGCAAGTCAAGATGTTAGACCTAAAATAATTAGTGATGTATTAGATGGTAAACCTATATATAATTATGCATTTACTATTCTACATTCTCCATACGGAAAAGCATATTATACGAGTATCATAAAGAAAGTCGATACGACTAAAACGGATGGTATTTTTATACTATGTGTCAATCCATGGACGATTTCTACATTAAAGAAACATATACATGATACGACCTTTTTTAGAGAGAATAATTCTTTTGTAGATAATACAAATTGGGTAAATCTAAAACCTAATGCAGAATATATTATTGAATCTTATGAACAACGAAATATTCAACTACTCCTAAATAGATATAGAAAAGGAAGTTTTGAAACTATAAACGTATCTAAAGATGGATGGCTACAGGTAACTATAGAAGAAAACGACTTTAATCGAAAAAAAAGAACACAGCTGAAAATGCAAACGTATCATGAACATTTAAATAATTACGCTGGTTTTTCTAATGTTAGATGGCGTTATTTAAAAAAAACAATAGACTACCTTAAACAATATGGCCAAGTTTTTACGGTAAGATTGCCAGTGAATGATGAAATGATATTGATAGAAAAACAGTTGGTGGAAAATTTTGATGAAAGAATGGAAGTGCTATCTAAAGAATTTGAAATTAATTATCTTAATTTTACTCCAATGAGATCAAATTTTAATTATGTAGATGGACATCACTTAGATAATGTTTCTAGTGCCATTTTTTCTGAAATTTTAACTAAAGAAATAAAGCGACTACAATTATAAAACAATCCAATTTGAATATAGGAATCGTCTTATCAAAAACACCTTCTTATTCTGAAACCTTTTTTGTGTCTCAAATACGAGGTTTGCAAAAATCAGGCTTCAAAGTGACGCTTTTTGTGCAAAAAAAAGAGACTCACTTTGACTTATGTAAAACGAGGTTAGCTCCTAAAATATATAAGCACAATTTGATATTTCAATTTTTTAGTTTTGCGATGATATGCTTTAAACTTATTCCTTATTATAAAAGGGTTTTTAAATTCGTAAAATTAGAAAAAGAGACTAGTAGAGAGCAAAAGCAAATTTTTAAAAACCTGATTACTAATTCACATATATTAACTGCTAGATTAGATTGGTTGCATTTTGGATTTACTACTCTAGCACTGCAAAGTGAAAATGTAGCTTCAGCTATTGGCTCTAAAATGGCTATTAGTATGAGAGGTTATGATATTGATGTCTATCCTTTAAAACATGAGAATAAGTATCAATTAATATGGCGAAAAGTTACAAAAGTTCACTCTATTTCAAAGTATCTTTTAGAAAAAGCACACCAACTAGGGCTCAATAAAGAGACATCTAATCAAATAATTACACCAGCAATTCAAGTGCTAAAGTTTCAATTAGGTGAAAAACAGAAAGCATCGAAAGAGTTGCAAATTGTAACTGTAGCTAGACTGCATTGGGTCAAAGGGTTAGTTCATACATTAGAAGCGCTTTTGTTGCTTAAAAACGATGGATTTAACTTTAAATACACTATTATTGGCTCAGGAGAAGAATACGAACAATTACTGTTTACTATTAATCAATTGGGATTAGTTGATAATGTGATTTTGGCTGGTCAAATTAGTCATGAAGAAATTATTAATCATCTTAAAATGGCAGATATATATGTACAATATAGTTTGTCTGAAGGATTTTGTAATTCGGTATTAGAAGCGCAAGCAATGGAAGTGTTAACAGTCGTTTCTAATGGTGGAGCTTTAGGTGAAAATGTTGTGCACAATACAACTGGTTATGTCGTTCCAATGCGTCAGCCGGTAATGCTATTCGAAACACTAAAGAGTGTTATTCTTTCTTCCGAAGAAATAAAAAATGATATAAGAGTTAACGCTAAGAATAGAGTGTCTAAATATTTCAATCTTCAAAAACAACAAGAAGAGTTTGTTTTATTTTATACAAATAATTAATTGCGATCGAAAAAGGATAAATGAACATAGTACAATTTATAAAAACACCTAAATCATATTTTCGTAAGCTCTCCAAGAATTTTCATAGTTTTACACGACGTTATTATTACAAAGGAGACACTGTTAGTTGTGAAATTTGTACATGGAAAGGCTCAAAATTTTATAACGATAAATGTCCTAAATGTAAGTCATTACCTAGAACGAGATTAGTTCCTTATGCCATTAATCATTTTGGCTTGAATAAATCTGGACTTGAAATTTTGCATATAGCACCTAATGTTAACGAGTATGAATACGTTATGTCTAGTTTTGAAAATTTGGAACTTTATGACAGATTAGATATTAAAAAAAGAAAACAAATAAATAAAGTTAGAGATCTTAAAAACTCTCAGTTTGATTCTAGTTCTTATGATTTAATAATAATATGGCATGTTTTAGAGCACATCAAAGATGATAGTGCAGCTATTAAAGAAATGTATCGTTTACTAAAGCCAGGAGGTAACCTTTTAATGAGTGTGCCAATTTATCCAGATTTTAATAAGCTTACTTTTGAAGATAGTAATATAAAATATGAAGATTATGAGTCTAGACATGGTCATTATGATCACTGCAGGAGTTGTGGTTATGATTATTATGAGCGTTTTGAGCACCATGGGTTTAAAACGGCTGTTTTGGATATAAGAAATGTTGAAAATGTAGATGTAGAAACCTACGGATTACTAAAAGAACACGTTAGTTGGTGTTTTACTAAATAAAAAAATGCTATTTAAATTCCTTAAATACTTACAGCCAACAAATTATTTTTCTTTAAAAAATAATGCTGGTGAAACTGTTTTTCCTGATGTAAATCAATTGCCGTTTGAAATTGTAAATCAGTTAGAGAGAGATGAACGTTTTACAAGTAATCTAGCTTCTGAATATGATATGTCATGGCAAGCTACACAAAAAGGCTTCATTGCTAATACTAAAGATGTTATAACCATTGAGTCACTTCCTGTTATTGATAACTACATATTTATTAGAAAATATTTTAATAAAGCTTGGGTCTTTTATGTACTTTTTATAAGATTAGTAAGTTTTAAAAATCCTTTTAAAGAAATTACTGCCTTTTTTAAATCGAAAAATGTTACTCGTAGTAATTACTTAAAATCACCAATTAAGCACAAAGAATGGAATGTGTTTAATTCTTCATTAATTGATAAAAATCCACTTGTTAGTATTATTATTCCAACTCTTAACCGTTATAAATATCTTAAAGATGTTTTAGAAGATTTGGAAAAGCAAGATTATAATAATTTTGAGGTTTTAGTAGTTGATCAGTCTGAGCCTTTTAGAGAAGATTTTTACCAAGAATTTAAATTAAACCTTAAGGTTAGTTATCAAAAAGAAAAAGCATTGTGGCTAGCTCGAAATACGGCTATACAATCATCAAAAGGAGATTATATTTTATTATTTGATGATGATAGTCGTGTAGAAAGTGATTGGATATCTGAGCATCTTAAATGTTTAGATTTTTTCAATGCAGATATGTCATCTGGTGTCTCAATATCTAAGGTTGGTGCAAAAGTACCTGCAAATTATTCTTTTTTTAAAGAGAGTGACCAGTTAGATACTGGAAATGTAATGATCAAAAGATATGTTTTTGAAAAGATAGGATTGTTTGATAGACAATTTGAGAAACAGAGAATGGGAGATGGAGAATATGGCTTAAGATCATATTTGTATGGGTTTTTAAACATTTCAAACCCTTATGCAATGCGACTTCATTTAAAAGTTGGCTCTGGAGGGTTAAGAGAAATGGGGAGTTGGGATGCGTTTAGAACAAAAAAGATTTTTGCCGCAAAACCTATTCCTAGTGTGCTATATCTTTTTAGAAGTTACTATGGGAATTCAAACGCTAGATGGGCTTTGTTGAGAAATATACCAATGTCCATAATGCCATATCAATTTAAAACAAATAAATTTATGCTAGTTCTTGGCATATTTGTATCTATACTTTTATTACCTATAGTAATCTTTCAGGTCTTAAAATCCTGGCGATTATCTAGTATTAAATTAAAGAAAGGTGCTTTAATAGAAACATTAGATTGAACAATACTTATAGAAACATATTAATAGTTACTTCTGAATTCCCTCCACAACCAGGAGGAATAGGTAATCATGCTTATAATTTAGCAGATCAATTATCACAAAATGATTTTGATGTAAGTGTTGTCGCAGATCAACGCTCAGTTTCAGGTAAAGATGAATATGATTTTGATAGGGCAAATCCATTTAAAACATATCGTATTGGCTTAAAAAAAATACGTTTATTAATGTATTTTAAAAGACTGATAGTGATTTTTAAATTGATTAAAAAAGCAAATGTTGTTATCGCTTCTGGTAAATTCCCATTATGGGTTGTTGCACTTTATAGTTTAATACTTAAAAAAAAGTATATAGCAATAGCTCATGGTACAGAAGTGAATTTTAGTAATACATTACTGAAGTCTTCAATATATAAATCTCTAGGTAGATTTAAACATGTTATTGCAGTATCAAATTATACCAAATCATTAATTTGTCATTTAAACTTAAATAGTTTAGTTGTTATTCCTAATGGGTATAATCCTGAAAAATGGAATATCTCAATCGAAGATGAGTTAAAAATTAAAGGCAGTCCAACACTTATTACTGTTGGTAATGTTACAGAAAGAAAAGGACAACTTAATGTCATAAATCATATCCCTAAATTATTAGATAAATATCCTAATCTACACTATCACTGTGTTGGTATACCAACTGAAAAGAAACGATTTATGAGTGTTGTTAAAAAGCATGGTATAGAAAATCATATTACTTTTCATGGAAGGTTATCTGATTATGATTTAAAAAAGCATCTAGCTAATAGCGATTTGTTTGTAATGTTGAGCAGCGCTACAGGATCAGGAGATGTTGAAGGTTTTGGGATTGCCATACTAGAAGCTAATGCGCTTGGAATACCTGCAATAGGGTCTACTAATTGCGGAATTGAAGATGCTATTTCTAATTTTAAATCTGGAATTTTAGTTCCATATGATAATGACGGTGAACTATCTAAAGCGATTCAAACAATTATAGAAAACTATGATGTTTACAGTAAAAACGCTTTATCTTGGGCAGAATCTCATAAATGGAATTATATTATCAAAGATTATATAGAATTAATTAATTCATGAAATTAGCTATAATATCTCATACTGAACACTATAAAAATCCTGAAGGAATTATCGTAGGTTGGAGCCCAACGGTAAACGAAATAAATCATTTGTTAGATGTTTTTGATGAAATTTATCATGTAGCAATGTTAAAGGAAGGGGTTCCTCCTCCTAGTGTTATGGCTTATAATTCCAATAAAATTAAATTCATACCCTTGCCAGTATTAGGAGGGAAAACTATAGCTAGTAAACTTAAAACAATATATAAGGCACCAAGTGTAGTGAGTATTGTATCTAAAGCGTTAAAGAAAGTTGATTGTTTTCAATTAAGAACGCCAACAGGTATAGGTGTTTTTTTAATACCATATCTCACATTGTTTACAAGAAAAAAAGGATGGTTCAAATATGCTGGTAATTGGAATCAATCAAATGCTCCACTAGGATATCGTATACAACGAAAACTATTAAAGATGCAAAACAGACCTGTTACAATTAACGGTCGTTGGAAAGATCAACCAAGTCATTGTATAACTTTTGAAAACCCTTGTCTTACTTCAAATAATATATATGAAGGAAAAGAAATAGAACCACTTAAATTGAAGTATGATAAACTTGACTTTTGTTATGTTGGTCGGTTAGAAAAAGAAAAAGGTGTAGAACGAATCATAAACGCTTTTAGTATTTTGAGTAAAACGTCCAAATCAAAGGTTAATCAAATTCATTTAGTAGGTAATGGAAATCAGATTGAGTATTTTAAAAGTATTGCCAAAGACTCTGGAGTAGATATTATATTTCATGGTTTTTTGCAACAATCAAAAGTATTTGATATTTATAGAAAATCACATGTGTTTATAATGCCAACTACAGCCTCAGAAGGCTTTCCTAAGGTCATTGCTGAAGCTATGAATTTTAGATGTATACCATTAGTTTCTAATGTGTCATCTATTGGTCAATATGTGAATTCTGGTATTAATGGGTTTGTATTAGAAGAAGTTACAACAGATCATATTGTTGATAGTATAAATAAAATCCTAAACTTAGATCAAGAAAGTCATAGTAGAATTATAAAAAACATGGATTCTATGGTAAAGAAATTTACATTTGA
>CAJQOA010000165.1 GCA_905479815.1 uncultured Psychroserpens sp. | reverse complement strand
TCAAAAGCAGAAACAATAGACTCATCTACTTTCTCTTCTAATTTCTTTTTTACTTCAGAATCAGACATCTGGTTATCAATAACACCATCTAAATCTTTATTTGCAAAGATATCTGGAGATGATAATTTTTGATCGCCTTTAACAGTTTCCCATGCCTCAAAAAATGATTCTAAGTAAGACTCTTGAGCATCTTTTTGAATTTCTTCTGCATCAAGAAGTGCTTTGTTAAAAGCTGGATCTTTACTTTTATTTGATAAACCTACTAAGATATCTTTAACAGAAATTTGAAGAATCACATTTAATCCTCCTTTAAGGTCAAGACCAAGGTTCATTGCTTTTTCTTTCACTTCTTTACCTGTGAAACTTGCAATTCCCATCATGCTGTAAGCCTCTACATTAGATAAAGAATCTATGTATTTGATTTCACCATCACTAATGGCCTCTGAGCCTTCGAATGTACGCTCTGCATACGTTTTTGCAGCGTTGTCAATTTGGTTGTTTTTGAATGTAAATGATAATTGGTAGATACTTACCAATCCAAATAGCACTGCAAAAACCTTTACTAGTCCTTTGTTTTGCATTATTTTTTTGTTTAGGTCAAATTTTTATCAAATTCTGAGTTTTCAGAACGATCGCGCAAATATAAAATTTACACTTGATTTGACAATTGTTTTTTTTGATTATATAACATGTGTAAAATCGTAAGTATATCGAGTACTTTCGATTTTTTACTTCGGAAATATTATGGAAAGAATTTTAGCTTGTTTAACTAAAATTAGAAATCCCAAAAACTAAGGGTCCTGCCCTCACTTCTGGAATTTTGTAAGATATGTGATCTATTGCGATTGCAATATCTCTGTTGTATCTATAAGCAACCTCTACTTGGTTGTCTTTTGTATCGTAAAGTTTACTATCGTCAAATCCTATAAGATTAGGATTAATTAAACGATCATTCTCTACTTTGATTTCTAGAGCTAACTGATTATCTAATTCTGAAACATCATCACCTTGTTGAATGATTTCATACACATCAAAGTCGTATGCTATCGTTTTTTCTTCGGAAGGTGTATGGCGCTGCTCATTATCATGAGACACATAACCTAAGTCTAGATTACATTTGTTTGACAATAAGTCTTTTATGCTTTCAACATCAGAATTACTGTAATATGATATTTTTAACTGACCATTCTGAAGTGTTTGAACCTTAATCTCATTAACACCAGCAATTTCCAGCTGTTGTTTAACACTTGTAATTGCGTTTTGAGTATCTTGAGTTGAGACGTTTGTAGAAGAAAACTGTAGTACAATTTCCTGATTAGGCAAAGCAACTTGCTGTGTACTAGCTATGCTACCTAAAAAGGTGAGTGTAATTATGAGAATACTAATGTACCATCTCGAGTTCATGCGCCAAATATATAAAAAATAAAGTTTCTAGTCTTGCTCTTCATCGGTTATAGCAGATGAACTAACGAACTTTAGCTTTGGAATACGTTTTTGAGAGCTAAAAATTAATGCTAGATCTTGTGCTTCTTGTATTGTGAAATTTCCTGCTATCTCTGTTCTACCTCCTTTAATTGCTCCTGAAGATACTGTTGGAGCAGAATATACAATATCATTTAGTGTGATTGCTATTTGAGAACCTCGTTGATATGCTAACTCAGTCATACGCTCCCAACGTTGTGTTCCTTCATCATTCATTTTCATTGATATGGATGGACGACCTGTCGTTGAATATGTTTGACGTGCATTTGTAATATGTGTTTCATTAACAAATGCAATACCTTCTGGTGTGGTCTTAACCAAATACAGTGGCAAAAACCCATCTTCCTCTAGTAAACCGAATAAAAATTTTGATTGCTTAAACGCTATTGGTAATAAATGTTTAACCTCTTTATTATCAAGAAGAGTCTTGATCTTAGCCGTGTCTTGGACTGCTACTGAAAATGAGCCAAAATTATAAGAATCAGGCCGTATCAAATCAATTAGCGGATTAGTGGAGTCATTCTCTGTTTTATAGAAATTATTAGCTTCTATGAAAAAAGATCCTAATTCTTGTAGTTTTATAACGTGCCAAAAATCAAGTTTACCAGGATTAACAACTATAGCATTCACAGCTTCAAGTTCAAAATCTGTACTTAATTTCACTTCTATTTGTTGCTTATTATTTAATGTTACTTGATAGTTTGAAGCAAACTCATCTAATCGTTTATTTAAGACTTCAACTGTTTCTAGCTTATCATTGTCAGATATTTTTTTTATGTTTTCAAATTCATAAATAATAGAGAACTTGTGTTTTGGCGTTATATTTCCGCAGGAAAAAAGGAATGTGAATATTGAGATATAAAAAAAGTACTTCATAATGTATAGAAAATTAAAAAGGCTATCATATTAATGATAGCCTTAAATATATTTAAAAAAGTGAAGAGATTATAATTCTAATAATCCGTTAGTTGCTTTTACACCTTCAGCAGATTCTGATAGTTTAGCTTTTTCAGCATCTGATAAACTAATTTCAACTATTTTTTCAATTCCGTTAGCTCCTAAAACACAAGGAACTCCAATTGATAAATCGCTTAATCCAAACTCACCTGCTAGTAAAGCAGAACAAGGGAATATCTTTTTAGTATCACAAGCAATAGCTTGAACCATTGCTGACACAGCTGCTCCTGGAGCATACCAAGCAGACGTACCTAATAAACCTGTAAGTGTTGCGCCTCCTACTTTAGTATCTTGTACGACTTGATCCATTCTTTCTTGAGATAAAAACTCAGAAACCTTTACACTGTTTCTTGCTGCTTTACCAATTAATGGCACCATACCTTTATCACTGTGTCCACCAATGACCATACCGTCAACATCACTAATAGGGGCTCCTAAAGCTTCTGCTAATCTATATTTGAAACGTGCAGAATCTAATGCTCCGCCCATACCAATAATTCTATTTTTAGGTAAATCTGTAGTTTTATGAACTAAGTAAGTCATTGTATCCATTGGGTTACTGACTACAATAAGAATTGTATCTGGAGAATGCTTAATTAAACTAGAAGACACCATCTTTACAATACCAGCGTTGATCCCAATTAACTCTTCACGAGTCATACCTGGTTTACGTGGAATACCAGATGTGATTACACAAATATCACTTCCTGCAGTTTTTGAATAATCACTAGTGACACCTGTAATTTTTGTATCAAAACCATTTAATGAAGCGGTTTGCATTAAATCCATTGCTTTACCTTCGGCAAAACCTTCTTTAATATCTAATAAAACGACTTCACTTGCAAAATCTTTAATGGCGATGTATTCTGCGCAACTTGCGCCTACTGCTCCTGCTCCAACTACTGTTACTTTCATTTGTATTTGTTATTTAATATTAGTGTCAAATGGAATTCGCATAAAGATGCTCATTTCATTTTTTATATGTTTTATTTTGTGTTGTTTACTTAGATTGCAAATTTACGAATTTTAACAAAAAGCAACTACGAAATACTGTAGTTGCTCTAGTTAAATATTTATTAAATTTATTTCTAATTTTTAAGGTTACTAATTATGCGTCAATATTTGCATAGATAGCATTCTTCTCGATAAATTCTCTACGTGGTGGTACTTCGTCACCCATTAGCATAGAGAACACACGATCTGCCTCTGTACTATTATCAATTACTATTTGACGCAATGTTCTAAACTCTGGATTCATTGTGGTATCCCAAAGTTGAATCGCATTCATTTCTCCAAGACCTTTATAACGTTGGATTTTTGCACCATCACCATATTGCTCCATTAAAGCCAAACGCTCTTCATCATTCCATGCATATTCTTTTTTCGCTCCTTTCTTCACTAAAAACAAAGGTGGTGTTGCGATGTAGATGTGACCGTTTTCAATCAACTCTTTCATGTATCTAAAGAAGAAGGTCAAAATTAGAGTTTCAATGTGGCTACCATCAATATCGGCATCACACATAATCACAATTTTATGGTATCTTAATTTAGACAAATTAAGTGCTTTACTATCCTCTTCAGTACCTATCGTTACACCTAAAGCAGTAAATATATTTTTAATCTCTTCGTTTTCAAAAACCTTATGAGTCATTGCTTTCTCAACGTTAAGAATCTTACCTCTTAATGGCAAAATTGCTTGAAAGGCTCTATCACGTCCCATCTTTGCAGTTCCACCTGCCGAATCTCCCTCAACAAGGTATATTTCACATTTTTCTGGATCTTGCTCAGAACAATCACTTAGTTTACCAGGCAAGCCTCCAATACTCATGACTGTTTTACGTTGCACCATATCACGTGCTTTTTGAGCAGCGTGACGTGCTTGAGCAGCAAGTATTACTTTTTGAACAATGGTTTTTGCATCATCTGGATTTTCTTCTAGATAATCTGTTAACATTTCAGATACTGCCTGACTTACAGATGCAGAGACTTCTCTGTTACCTAACTTCGTTTTTGTTTGTCCTTCAAATTGAGGTTCTTGAACTTTTACAGATATAATAGCTGTTAATCCTTCACGAAAATCGTCTCCAGCAATATCAAACTTCAATTTGTCTAACATTCCAGAAGAATCTGCATACTTCTTAAGCGTATGCGTTAAACCTCTTCTAAAACCTGATAAGTGTGTTCCACCTTCGTGTGTATTAATATTGTTTACATACGAATGCAAATTTTCAGAATACGATGTATTATAAATCATAGCAACCTCAACAGGCACACCATTTTTTTCACCTTCAAAAGCAATAACATCTTTCATTAAAGGCTCTCTTGTAGCATCTAAAAATTGAATAAATTCTTTAAGACCTTCAGTAGAATGGAATGTTTCACCTTCAAACTCACCATCTTCCTTTTTAGAACGCTTATCAACTAAATGAATTACAATTCCTTTATTTAAATAGGCTAATTCACGAAGTCTACTTGCAAGTGTATCATAATTGTACTCTAGCGTTTGTGTAAATATTGTTGAATCTGGTTTAAACGTTACAGTTGTACCACGTTTATCTGTTTCACCAATTTGTTTAACTGGATACATAGCTTTACCACGCTCATACTCTTGCTCGTAAACTTTTCCTTCTCTATAAACTGTTGCTTTTAAATTTTCAGATAACGCATTTACACAACTTACACCAACACCGTGT
>CAJQOA010000164.1 GCA_905479815.1 uncultured Psychroserpens sp. | reverse complement strand
TTGCAGTTAAGTGAATAAAAGCATCACTTTTTGTGAGCATTCGTCTTAAATCTCCATCAGTAATAATTCCTGCAATTTTATTGTTATCAACAACAGCTGTAACACCTAGCATTTTTTCTGAAATTTCTACAATCACACTTTTTGCAGTTGTATTGAGCTCTACTCTTGGTTTTTGATTCACAGATGATAAATCACTAACACGTAAGTATAAACGTTTTCCTAAAGCACCACCAGGATGATATTTTGCAAAATCTTTGCTAGAAAATCCGCGAAGTTCTAATAAACAAACTGCCAATGCATCACCAATCACTAATTGTGCAGTTGTACTTGTTGTTGGAGCTAAATTATTAGGACAAGCTTCTTGCTCCACATAAGCATTCAGAATAAAGTCTGCTTGTTGTGCTAAGAACGATGTATTATTGCCAGTTATAGCTATCAACTTGTTTTTTGCATTTTTAATAAAAGGGACTAATACTTTAATTTCAGGTGTATTTCCGCTTTTAGAAATACAAATCACAACATCATCCTCTAAAATTAATCCTAGATCACCATGAATTGCATCTGCAGCGTGCATAAACACAGAAGGTGTACCTGTAGAATTTAAAGTTGCCACAATTTTGTTAGCGATGATAGCACTTTTTCCTATGCCAGTAATGATAACACGACCTTTAGAGTTGTAAATTAAAGAGACAGCATTAGCAAAATCATCTGTTAATAGATGACTTAAATTAGCTATAGCATCGCGCTCTAAATCTATAGTCTTTCGTGCGGTTTTAAGGATAGATTGAATACTGTTCAAAATTAATTTTTTTTGAGTTTGATGGGTTTAAAGAAATTGTTATCTTTAGGTTTATGCAAATGTATCAAAAATACTAATAGGGATTAATGAGTACAACAAAAATTGATATACATTCTGCACTCAAACAACACTTCGGTTTTTCTAAGTTTAAAGGACTTCAAGAGAGCGTCATTGAAAGTGTAGTAGCGCGTGAGGATGTATTTGTTATTATGCCGACAGGAGGAGGGAAATCATTATGTTATCAACTTCCAGCTTTAATAACAGAAGGTACTGCAATTATAGTGTCGCCACTAATTGCACTAATGAAGAATCAGGTAGATGCTATTCGAGGGATTTCAGATCATGATGGCGTTGCCCATGTTTTAAACTCTTCCCTCAATAAGACAGAAGTCAAACAGGTTAAAGAAGACATCGTTAATGGTGTGACTAAATTGCTATATGTTGCGCCTGAATCCTTAACAAAGGAGGAGCATGTTGAGTTCTTACGCTCCGTAACTATTTCATTTATGGCTGTGGATGAAGCGCACTGTATTAGTGAATGGGGACACGACTTTAGACCAGAATATAGAAATCTACGTCATATAATTAAACGTATTGGAGACAATATTCCTATTATAGGGCTAACTGCCACTGCAACACCAAAAGTTCAAGAAGATATTTTAAAAAGTTTGGATATACAAGATGCTACAACATTTAAAGCCTCTTTTAATAGACCAAACTTATATTATGAAATACGCCCCAAAACCAAAACTGTAGACGCTGATATTATTCGTTTTGTTAAAAAGAACGATGGGAAATCTGGTATTGTTTACTGTTTGAGTAGAAAGCGTGTTGAAGAATTGTCACAAGTTTTACAGGTTAATGGAGTGAAAGCCGTTCCTTATCATGCTGGACTAGATCCTAAAACGAGAGTGAAGCATCAAGATATGTTTTTGATGGAAGATTGTGACGTCGTTGTTGCTACTATTGCTTTTGGGATGGGAATTGATAAACCAGACGTTCGTTTTGTGATTCATCATGATATTCCAAAAAGTATAGAAAGTTATTATCAAGAAACTGGTCGTGCAGGTCGAGATGGAGGTGAAGGTCATTGTTTAGCCTATTATGCCTATAAAGACATTGAGAAATTAGAAAAATTCATGTCTGGAAAACCTGTAGCAGAACAAGAAATTGGTCATGCTTTACTTCAAGAAGTAGTCGCATTTGCAGAAACATCAGTATCTAGACGAAAATTTATACTCCATTATTTTGGAGAAGAATTTGATAATGCCACTGGAGACGGTGGAGATATGGATGATAATATTCGTTTTCCTAAAAAGCAAAATGAAGCCAAAGGTGATGCTATAATAGTATTAGAGACTATTCAAAAAACGAATGAAAAGTATAAGTCTAAGGATTTAGTTCAAGTTTTAATTGGAGAAACAAACGCACTTATTTCCTCTCATAAAACAGATGGTCAACCTTTCTTCGGAATAGGGAGACATGAAGATAGGCGTTACTGGATGGCATTGATTCGTCAAGTACTAGTAGCTGGTTTTCTTAAAAAAGATATTGAAACTTATGGTGTTCTAAGGATTTCTCCTGAAGGTCACGACTATATGAAATCACCTCAATCCTTTATGATGACTGAAGATCATGTCTTCGATGAAGGTACAGATGATGGTATTATTACTGCTGCCAAAGGCGCAGGAGGCGTTGCAGATGAAAATCTAATGAAAATGCTTAAAGATTTAAGAAAGCGAAATGCAAAATCTTTAGGTGTGCCACCGTTTGTGATTTTTCAAGATCCATCATTAGAAGATATGGCTCTCAAATATCCTGTAACCATAGAAGAATTAAGTAATGTTCATGGTGTAGGCGATGGAAAAGCTAAAAAATATGGTCAGGACTTTGTTATATTAATTGCCCAGTATGTTGAAGATAATGAGATTGAAAGACCCGATGATTTTGTTGTAAAAAGTACAGGCTCTAATTCTGCTATAAAATTATACATCATCCAAAATGTAGATAGAAAATTACCACTTACAGATATTTCATCTAGTAAAGGGATGACAATGTCTGATTTTATAAAAGAAATGGAAGCCATCGTATTTTCTGGAACTAAGCTTAATATAAGCTATTGGATAGATGATATCTTAGATGAAGATCAACAAGAAGAGATTCATGATTATTTTATGGAATCTGAAACCGATAAAATTGACGATGCTATAGAGGAGTTTGATGGTGATTATGATGACGAAGAATTACGCTTGTATCGTATTAAGTTTATTAGTGAGGTAGCCAATTAAAAATTATTCAGTTCCCTTTAATTGGGAGCTGAAATAAATTTGATGAAAGATACTTTGTGAGGCTTTGAGCTTCTCAATTAATCTTGATGTTACAATTATGTAATGGTTATTTAAATCGATGTCTCTTAATCGTGCACTATAGAAGAAAATAAAATCTCATGTTTTTTACAACTCAACGTTAACGTATCAATTTTTAAAGGGTCAATTTTAGCAGCGTCGCTTTCATCGATTTGAAAATCTATTTTTGTAACCATTCTACCTTTTAAAGCTGTTGCTTCAGTTTCAAACTCTTCAGAATCTGATTGTAATAGGAGATTCAAATTCTTACCAACAATGGCAAGTTGCGCACCTTTTTTTGTTTTCACATCAAAAGTTCCAACAATAACAGTTTGAAAAAAGAAATAACCACCAAGTTCATTTAAGCCAGCATATAAGACGTTTTGATCAGAAACCGCGAAAGGTTTGTTATCAACATCTTTAATTATAGCATCAGTAGAGTCTTGTGTCTCTACTGTTTTGCTAGTATTAGAATTTCCGAAGGCAGATTTTAATTTTGTAATAAAACTCATTTAGTCATTATTTTTGACAAAGCTAATCTTATGTGGTTCAAAATCCAAATCTAGCTTCACACTTCTCATTGAGTTTCATATCTTTGCACCTCAATTAAAATTAATTACAATGCAAGACGGTTTATACGCAAAATTTAACACAACAAAAGGCGAGATTTTAGTCGCTTTAGAATTTCAGAAAACACCAGGAACAGTAGGTAATTTCGTAGCATTAGCTGAAGGGAATTTAGAAAATGAAGTGAAGCCTCAAGGGACTCCTTATTATGATGGATTGAAATTTCACAGAGTGATTCCAGATTTTATGATACAAGGTGGTTGCCCACAAAGTACAGGAACTGGAAATCCAGGTTATAAATTTGATGATGAGTTTCATCCAGATTTAAAGCATGATGGACCAGGAGTATTGTCTATGGCAAACGCTGGACCAGGAACAAATGGAAGTCAGTTTTTTATTACTCATATAGCAACAGATTGGTTGGATAATAAGCATACAGTCTTCGGAAAAGTGCTTGAAGGACAAGATGTTGTTGACGCTATCGCTCAGGATGATGCTATCAATAGTTTAGAAATCGTGAGAGTAGGAGCAGATGCTGAAAACTTTAATGCTGTAGAAGCTTTTAGAACTTTTGAAGGTTCTAGAGAAAAAAGAGTAGCAGCAGAACGTGAAGCTGCACGTGCAGAATTAGATAAGTTAGCTGCTGGTTTTGATGAAACAAAAAGCGGATTGCGTTACCAAATTCTCCAAAAAGGAACAGGTGGTAAAGCTGCCGAAGCTGGTAAAATGGTTTCAGTTCATTATAAAGGTCAATTAGCTGATGGTACTGTGTTTGACTCGTCATACAAAAGAAATGCGCCATTAGACTTTCAAGTTGGTGTAGGTCAAGTTATCGCAGGTTGGGATGAAGGTATTTGTTTATTAAATGTTGGTGATAAAGCACGTTTGGTAATTCCTAGTGATTTAGGTTATGGTTCTGCAGGAGCAGGAGGTGTAATTCCACCAGATGCTACATTAGTATTTGATGTAGAATTGATGGACGTTAAATAACGTTATTATACATAAATAAAAAGCACCAGTTTTAATTGGTGCTTTTTTATGCTTTAAGTCTAATTATTCTTGTAAGTCAAATCTAGAGTGAGCTCAGTAGTTTTCTTATTGAAAGCTACGTTGTGTGTTGAGTTTTTATTGTCTTTAGATTTGCAATCAGTTGTGGTTACTTCTTGAATATTAATACCAGTTCTTAACTCGATATTATCTGCATTATATCGTTCACAAGACTGTGTATTGCATAAAACTATTCAGAATAGATGCAAGCCTCCATAAATAGCAACAATACATAGGCTAGGGCTAAAACTGAAATGATAATATTTTTCAAAAGATTTTTTTTTTGTAAAACGTTAATTTTTATTAGTTTATGATATATAATCATTATGAAATTTTGGAAAGTATGATTGAACTTTTAAAATATGATTAATTTAATGTAACTTGAATATATGATTAGTGTTAAACATTCCGCTGTGTATAACAATGTCATTAAAGAATTTAACTACAGTTTCTGTAATGTATTCCTTTTTGATGGTTTTTTTGTTTCTGAAATTAATGAAGGCATTATATTTTCTTGGGAGGATCATGCTAAACATATTGCAGAAGATCTCTCTGCATTTACAGGTTCAAATGGAGATGATTTAATATACATTTCTCATCGTATCCACTCATATGCCGTTAAACCTAATGATTGGCTTAAGTTTTTTAACCATAGCTATGGTTTAAAAGGCTATGGAGTCGTTAGTTATACTCAAGGTAGTGTTTTAAATATTGTTATTGAAAATCTCTTTTTAAAGAAAAAAATTAAACGCTTTAGTTCTCTAGATGCTGCTGTGCAATGGGCAACAGATAAAGTGTTAGCTGAGGTTGAGAATTAATACAAAAGAGTATATAACTAGATCACTTCGTTCCATAATATTACATTTCATCCATAAAAAATTACAATTCGGTAATTTCCTTTTTTAAATTCTAGACTTCTGTCAGATATTTGTCTCATCAATCACGCTGAAACAATTTCAGTATAAAACAAAAATCATGAGCACAGTAGTTAATTTTTTGATTCTCTTATTATTTAGTCAATTACTAAATGCGCAAATAGTATCTGGTCAGGATATTACTGTTAAAGTTAATAATCTTGATAATAATAAAGGAAAGGTATTAGTAGCTATTTACGATTCTAAAGATTCTTTTTTAAACAAGAGGTATAAAGGGACAATGAGTAAGATAAACGATAATACTTGCGAAGTTACTTTTAAAAATATCCCTGAAGGCGTATATGCTATTTCCTTATTCCATGATGAAAACGATAATAATAAAATGGATAGTAACTTTTTAGGTATCCCTAAAGAAGATTATGGTTGCTCAAATAATGCAACAGGGTTTATGGGACCACCAAAATGGGAGGATGCAAAATTCGAATTAAAAGATAAATCAATAACACAAACTATAACACTATAATATCATGAAAAAATTAATAATCATCGCAATTATTTTGGTCTCAGGTTTTACATCTGCACAAACTAACTACGAAAAAGGAATGGAAAAGGCTTTTGTACTTTGGCAAGACAATAAAATGGACGAAGCAGAAAATATGTTTGAACGTATTTCTAATGCTGAAACTAAAGAATGGTTACCTCATTATTATATCGCACAAATTAATAGTATAAAAAGTTGGAATGTCAAAGATGAAGCTATTTTAAAAGCACAATTAGATAAAGCACAAGAACATATTAATAGTGCAATGGCTATAAGCAACGATAATCCGGAAATTATGGTTATGCAAGCACAAGTCTTAACTAATTGGGTCGCATATGATGGCGCAGTATATGGAATGAAATACGCAGGAAAAATAACAGAGCTCTATGGTAAAGCTCATAAAATGGCGCCAGAAAATCCAAGAGCTGCATTTTGTAAAGCAGATTGGGCTATGGGAAGTGCTAAATACTTTGGTCAAGACACCAAACCGTTTTGTGCTGAGATAGAAAAATCAATTGAACTTTTTGCTACCTTTAAGGCAGAAAGTAATTTGCATCCAACTTGGGGTAAAGAGCGTGCAGAGCAGGTTTCTAAATCTTGTAACGAGTAAACAAAACAAACCATGGCAACAAAACCATTTAAAAATATCATCATTACATTTATTATTGGATGTATTGTTTACGCTATAGGTAAATTGTTGTCAGGCGGATTTCATTATAGTACAGTTAATCAGTTTTTAATTGAGTTTACGTTCTACCAACTCTATGCTTTTGTACTTGGCTATTCAAACACTTATTTTTTTGGGTACTTAGAAAGACGTCAATGGAAAAAACAGGACACCATTAAGCGAATTGTAATTGGGATTCTTGGAGCAATTGTTATAACCTTAGTTGGTTTATTTTTTCTAAGAGTCTTTACAGATGTTCTGTACTATGGGCTTTCATTTGAAGAATTCATAGCTAATGAAACTTGGGGTGGTTATGTTTTTGGGTTTTGGATAACAATGACTATTGTGGTTATTTTTCATGTAGCTTATTTTTATAATAGATATCAAAAAAACAAAATTAAAGAGCAAAAGGTAATTGCAGGAACTGCGAGTGCTAAATTTGACGCTTTAAAGAATCAATTAGATCCACATTTTCTGTTTAATAGTTTAAATGTATTAACCAGTTTAATTGAAGAAAACCCGAAAAATGCTCAAAAGTTTACAACCTCTTTGTCTAAAGTATATCGTTATGTATTAGAGCAAAAAAATAAAGATTTAATTACAGTAGATGAAGAATTAAGATTTGCTAAAACTTACATGTCACTTTTGAAAATGCGTTTTGAGGACAGTATTATTTTTGAAATCCCAGAGCAAGCTACAAATCCAGAAAGTAAAGTAGTGCCATTATCATTGCAATTATTATTGGAGAATGCCGTAAAGCATAATATGGTAACGAGCAGTAAACCGTTGCATATTAGAATATATGAAAGTGGAGGAATGCTCATTGTTGAGAATAACCTACAACCAAAACAAATCGTGAAAAAGAGTAGTGGTGTTGGACTAGAGAATATTAAACAACGCTATGAATTATTATCAAATAAAACAGTATCAATCAATCAACAAGCAACCAGTTTTGCAGTAGCAATACCGATGCTTACAAAACAAGTATCAACTATGAAAGCAATAGAACCTAAAACAAATTATGACGACAGATATATAAGAGCACGTAAGCGTGTAGAAGAGATGAAAGAATTTTATTACAGTTTAATCTCTTACTGTATCGTTATACCATTCTTATTTTTTATCTGGTATCGTTATACACCAAATACGATCCAATGGTTTTGGTTCCCAATGCTAGGTTGGGGAATGGGATTAGCCTTTCATGCCTATAAAGTGTATGTCAATGATGGCGTGTTAGGAAACGGATGGGAAAAACGTAAAATTGAAAAATTTATGCGTGAAGAGGAAGAAGAACGTTGGAACTAAGAACATCAAATATCATGGAAAATAATATAGAACCCTTCGGAAATAAAAATCCTCAAAAAGCTTGGGAAAAAGAAGAAGCCTATTTAAGAGCTCAAAAAAGAGTAAAAGCAATTGTTGGATTTTATTGGCACTTGGCGTCTTATGTGATTGTGAATTTATTTCTAATCATTATGATTACCTCCAATGGTGTGAAATTATTTAGCTTCGGAACATTCTCAACAGCATTCTTTTGGGGAATTGGACTCTTCTTTCATTTTATAGGTGTTTTTGGTCCGAATTTTTTCTTCGGAAAGAACTGGGAACAACGAAAAATTAAGGAGATGATGGATAATGATAAAAAACATTGGGAATAATGGATGAAGACACATTAATACATAAAGAACGCTACCAAATCGCAGCAAAAAGAGTAAAACGAATTAAAGGTTTTTATACACATGCATTAATTTATACGATAGTTAATCTAGTCTTTGTTTATATTAATTTTCAAAACTTAGAGGATGGAGAAAGCTATTTTCAATGGCGTAATTTTATCACATTCTCTTTTTGGGGAGTAGGTTTATTATCACATGCAGCATCTGTATTTTTGCCAAGTTTAATTTTTGGTAAAAATTGGGAAAGCAAGAAAATCAAAGAGCTTATGGACAAAGATTCTAATGAAATTAAGCGTTACGAATAAACAACCACAATAAATAACAAAGACAAATGAATATAATCATCATAGAAGACGAGAAACCTTCAGCAAGGCGTTTACAACGTATGTTGACAGCATTGGATATGGAAGCAGAAACGATGCTGCATTCTGTTGAAGAATCTATAGAGTGGTTTCAAAATAATGAACATCCAGATTTGATATTTTTGGATATTCAACTTAGTGATGGTTTATCGTTTGAGATTTTTGAAGCTATTGATATTAAATCTGCAGTAATATTCACAACAGCATACGATGAGTACGCTTTGCAAGCTTTTAAATTGAATAGTATAGATTATCTATTAAAGCCTATTGATGAAGATGATTTAGAAATTGCAGTTTCAAAATTTAATGCTAGAGCTCCTAAGCAACAATCTGTAACATTAGATTTTGATGATATTAAAAAGCTGTTGGTTAATCCTATTGAGCGCGAATATAAAAAGCGATTTTCGGTAAAAGTGGGACAACATTTAAAGTTGATTAATATTGATGATATCGAGTGTTTTTATAGTGAAAACAAAGGAACTTATGCATTTACTGTAGAAGGTAGGAATTATTTGTTAGACACAACTTTAGAGCAATTAGAAGACGAGCTAGAGCCACATAAGTTTTTTAGAATTAGCCGAAAATTCTACGTGAATATAAATGCGATAAAAGATATGGTGAGTTATACAAACTCTAGAATTCAAATAAAATTTAACACTTATAATGAGCAGGAGGTAATTGTAGCGAGAGAACGCGTAAAAGATTTTAAAGAATGGTTGTCTTAATACTAAAGACTAAAAAATATCAAAGATATCACCTAAAGAGTCTCCTATGCCATCAAGTAATTCATCAGTACCAAATAGTAAGCCATTAAAACCAACTTCTAAAAAGATTTCGGTTAGTAATAATTCACCGAGCGTACCATCCCAATAACTTTGCGATGTTTTCTTAGAGTCCTGTTTCCATTCTTTATATTGGAACTCTTCTATAGGTTCATTAATAATAACAGGTACATTGTTTTCAGTAGGTAACAACATCTTATCATATGCATTGCGTCTTTCAGGGTTTGATAAAATATGAAACCCTTCCATTAATAAATCAAAACGGGCTCTTGCAGCTTCCGATTTGTTATTATCAGGATGATACAACGCTATTTCTGTTCTAAACGCTTTTTTAATAGCATTCAAATCTGCAGATTTTTCAATATTTAGAAGTCGATAGTAATTTTGTAATTCCATGATGAGATTATTTTGAAAGATGTGTTTCTATTTGTGATATGAAATTCTGATGATCGTCAACAAAAAGAAATAATTTTGTAAATGTTTTAGGCGTTCCGTAGAGAAATTCTAGTTGTTGAGGTTCGTTTAGATAAATCACCATATTACTGTTCTCTAATTCTCCTAACATCGATAAAGTTTTTGTGCCATCCTCTTTTATGTATTCTGAAGATTTTGCTAATCTCACATTATCAATAGCATCAAACGGAATATGTGTTTCACTCAAAATCCCAAAGCGTAAGATTAAATGATTGTCTGTAATTGTCATTGGACGCATTTAATTAACAAATGTTACGTAATACATTTGTTTTTTTGTTCTAAAAAAAACTAGTCGTCAATTCTATTATCATCAAAGGCAGATGGTAGTAAATTAGGAATTAATTTAGCAAATAAAGGTAATAAAATAG
>CAJQOA010000163.1 GCA_905479815.1 uncultured Psychroserpens sp. | reverse complement strand
CCACAACGAAAACCAAACCCTAAAGCAGCAGAGCTTTCTGGTTGAAACACTAATGATGCATCATTTAGCTGTAATTTCTCCATAGAGTTACGAAGCTCTTCGTAATCTTCTGTGTCTACAGGGTAAATACCTGCAAAAACCATTGGTTTTACATCTTCAAAACCTTCAACAATATTCGTTGTAGGGTTTGCAAAATCTGTAATAGTATCACCAACTTTAACTTCTTTAGCCGTTTTAATACCAGTAATTAAATAACCTACATCACCAGCTTTTACACTTTTCTTAGCAACTTGAGTTAATTTTAAGGTACCAACTTCATCTGCAAAATACTCTTTATCTGTTGCAACAAATTTTATCTTTTGTCCTTTTTTGATTTCGCCATTAAAAACTCTAAAGTAAGTTTCAATACCTCTAAAAGTATTATAAACAGAATCAAAAATTAAGGCTTGTAAAGGTTCGTCTACACTTCCTTGAGGTGCAG
This sequence comes from uncultured Psychroserpens sp., assembly GCA_905479815.1. Classification (GTDB taxonomy): domain Bacteria; phylum Bacteroidota; class Bacteroidia; order Flavobacteriales; family Flavobacteriaceae; genus Psychroserpens. Next base: position 21,375 of record CAJQOA010000163.1, on the reverse strand, counting down.
GAATACGCTCAATAATTGCTTTTAATATATTTTCAACTCCAAAGCCAGTTTTACCACTAGCATGAATAACTTCTTCAGCATCACACCCTAAAAGCTCAACAATATCATCAGTTACTTCTTCAGGGTTTGCACTTGGTAAATCTACTTTGTTTAAAACAGGAATAATTTCTAAGTCATTCTCTAAAGCGAGGTACAAATTAGAAATTGTTTGTGCTTGAATACTTTGAGCAGCATCAACAATTAATAAAGCGCCTTCACAAGCAGCAATAGATCTTGAGACTTCATATGAGAAATCTACATGGCCAGGAGTATCAATTAAGTTTAAAACGTACTCTTGACCTTCAAATGTATATTCCATTTGTATAGCATGAGACTTAATAGTAATACCTCGCTCACGCTCCAAATCCATACTATCTAAAAGTTGGTTTTGCTGTTCTCGAGCAGTAACTGAACCAGTTGCATCGAGTAAACGATCTGCTAGTGTACTTTTTCCGTGGTCAATGTGTGCAATTATGCAAAAATTCCTGATGTGCTTCATAAACTCTAATTCATCTCCTTTAAGATTTGCAAATATAATCGAATTATTACGCATACAATATCATTAATGTTTACAAAAAGCAGATTAACTACGGAAAAACAGTAAATAGGATTCAAAAACAAATGCTATATTGCAATATAAAACCCTAATTAATTTTGAAATTCCTACGTATTCTCTCTCTATTTCTGTTATGCTCCTATTTGAGCTATGGTCAGGACTATTCTATTTCTGGAGAAATATTAGATGCCAATAATAATGCCATTGAGTTTGCTAACATTATTGTTTTCAATGAAGATCAAAGCGACGTTTTAAAAGGAACATCTACAGATTTAAAAGGTTTTTTTATTCTGAATAACCTCGAATCCAATACATACATTCTTAAAGTAAGTTTTATTGGCTATCAAACCTATGAGCAAAAAATTCTACTAACAGGAAACTTAGATCTAAAAACGATTCGATTAGAAGATGATATAGAAAACCTAGATCAAGTAAACATTACGGTTAAAAAACCAACATTAACACGAGAAGCAGACCGACTTATTTTTAATGTAGAAAACACAGCTTTGATTGAAGGTAATATGCTTCAAGTTCTTAAAAGCACTCCTGGTGTTTTGGTTTTGGGTGATGAGATTACAGTTAAAAACTCAAATCCTACAGTATATATTAATAATAGAAAAGTGCATTTATCATCTGATGATTTGAGTCAGTTACTTGAAGGGTCTTCTGCCAATTCTATTAAATCGATTGAAGTGATTACCAATCCTTCAGCACGATATGACGCAGAGAGTGGTGTGGTTTTAAATATCGTCATGAGTAAAAACCTTATTACAGGTTATAGAGGTTCGATTTCTACAAACGTTACTCAAGGTGTGTTTCCAAGATATAATGCTGGTACAAGTCACTTTTTTAAAAATGAAGACATCAGTTTTAATGTGAACTACAACTTTTCTAAAAATAAAATTAATAGAGACGGAGATGACACAATCAACTATCTTGATAACTCAAATACAATTGATGAATCTTGGCGCTCTTTAACGAATAGAAACACATGGTCTGAAACTCATAACCTCAACGCTAATTTTGATTATTTTATTAATGATAATAATACAATTAGCCTATCATCTAACGGATTGTATTTGCCTTATTTTAAATATAGAATCGCTAATAATACCACTATTAGTGACAGCAATGATGATTTCTTATCAAGATTTACAGCAGATAATTTGTCTAGAGATAACAAGTATAATTTAGGTTTTGATTTAGATTTTAATCATGATTTCACACAAGGAAACTTAGCTTTTAATACACATTTTACAACGTATAATTACGAAAGAAATCAAGGTGTTGTAAGTAACTTTTTTGATAACAATAATGATTTTATAGTCCAATCGGCATTTAATACAAATGCTAATCAAGACACTCAAATATTAGCGGCGAAGTTAGATTACAGTTTGCCCTTAAATGAAAACTCAACATTTGAAGCAGGAATAAAAGCGTCTAATATTAAAACAGAAAGTGATGTTACGCAGTTTGATATTGCTCCAAATTCAGGAAATGAGGTTATTGACGAAGCAAATTCAGATGCCTTTGATTACGATGAACGTATCTACGCAGCGTATGCAAATTATGATTTAAACACAGATAAGTGGAGTATTAATGCTGGTATAAGAGTAGAACAAACAGATTTAGAAGGTGTTTCTCAATCGACAAACCAAAGTAATACCCAAGACTACCTAGAGCTGTTTCCTAATGCGAGTGTGCAGTATCAAATTTCAGAAGATTATAGTGTAAAAGCCAATTATAAACGCAGTATTGCGAGACCAGGATATACAGATTTAAACCCGTTTCGGTTTTTCTTAAATGACAATTATGTGGTAGCTGGTAACCCTAGTTTATTACCAACGTTTAAGGATCATTATGAAATTGGAGCCTCTTTGTTTGATGGTTTATTCTCAATTGGAGCCTATTATGATAATTTTGATGGCGCAATTTCGGAGATACCAAGACAAAATAACATTACCAATATTATAGAATATCAATCTGTTAATTTTGATAAAACTACAGAGTATGGTTTTGATTTTGAATTTGTTTATGATGTGACTGACAATTGGAATTTATATTTTGTAACCTCATTCTATAATATTGAGGAAGAGACCGATTTTGGAAATGGATTTGTAAACCAATCACAATGGTCTAATTATACGAACTTAACTAATTCAATCTCTTTCTTGAAAGATCAAAGTTTGAATGTCTACTTTGATGTAATTTGGTTAGGCAAAAACCTCCAAGGGTTTCAGTTAATTGATGATAGACTATATAGCCAGTTAGCTATTTCAAAGACTATTTTAAATAAGAAAGGTATTATTTCTTTATCTGTAAGTGATTTGTTTAATATGCATGATTTTAATTCAGGAACGCAATACCAAAATCAATTTAACACACAATTTATTGATGTTGATGATCGCTACGTGAGGTTAGGTTTCCGTTATAAATTTGGAAACACAAAGTTAGAAACTAATGAGCGTACTAGTGATTTAGAAGAACGCGATCGTTTAAATAAAGGGGGTAATTAATTTTTTTTCGAAAAGATTATACAACTTAATCCTGACACTTAGCAATAAACAAATTGGTATTTCAATGTATTTATTTCAGAACGTCAATCCTTTTAGTCTTGCCATTCCGCAATAAATAAATTCGTATCACGTCCACCACCATTATTTCTATTTGAAGAAAAGGCTAGATGTTTCCCGTCGTTTGAAAATACAGGAAAGGCATCAAATGTTTCACCATGAGTGACACGCTCTAAGTTTTTACCATCAAGATCAATTAAATATAAATTAAACGGAAACCCACGCACTGCCTCAAAGTTAGAAGAGAATAGAATCTTCTCACCAGATGGATGAAAAAACGGACTCCAATTCGCATTTCCTAAATCGGTTAGTTGACGTAAATCACTACCATCTGCATTACAGATATACAATTCCATTTCTGTTGGTTCAACCAAACCTTCAGCTAATAAATCTTTATATTCTTTTATCTCTTGTTCTGTTTTAGGGCGAGATGACCTAAAGATGAGTTTTGTTCCGTCTGGAGAAAAGAAAGCACCACCATCATAACCTAATTCGTTAGTGATTTGTTTTACATCGCTTCCATCAATATTCATGGTATACAATTCTAAATCGCCACTTCTTGTTGAGGTAAATACAATTTTATCACCTTTTGGAGATACCGTTGGCTCTGCGTCATACCCAATCTCATTGGTTAGTTGTTTGACAATATTACCTTCTAAATCTGCTACAAAAATATCGTAGCTATCATAGATTGGCCAGATGTATTTTCCATTCTTACGTAAAGGTGTATCAGGACATTCATCTTGTTTTAAATGTGTAGAGGCATAAATAATATGTTTGTTATCTGGTAAAAAGTAAGCACATGTTGTACGTCCTTTTCCAGTAGACAACATTGGAGGCGCAATACTATCTGTAAATGTTTCATTAGCATTCATCAAAAACATTTGGTCACAACCTACATTCCATTTTGCATTGTTAGATTGAAATACGAGTTGTTTATCGTCAAAACTCCAATAGGCTTCTGCATTATCTCCACCAAAAGTGACTTGACGAATAGCCTTAAAGTGCTTTTCTTCAGGATAGATTAATGTGTCTTTTCCAGCAACAAGGGTTTCTGTTTGTTGTTCTATGCTGTTCTCAGAAGCTGGTTTAGATTCGTTTTTACAACTTAAAAAGGCAAGGACTATTAGTACTGCAACTATATATTTCATCTGCTAATTATTAACTAAATTTGTTCAAAATTAAGATATATGCGTACTAATTACCTAATTATTGTTCTTTTTTTGACGGTTTTGACCGCTTGCAAGACAAATTCCGAAGAAAAAATCATAGATGTTACCATTAAAGAAGATGTTGCTTTTTTAGCAGATGATAAGCTTGAAGGCCGCCAAACTGGTACTGATGGAGAGAAAGCTGCTGCTGAGTACATTGCAAAGCGTTTTGAAGATTTAGGTATAACAGCTAAAGGAACAGAAGGGTATTTACAGGCATTTTCTTTTAAGCCAAAAACAGATCCACATCAAGAGGTAAACTATATTATAAAAGACGGCGACAGCACAATTACAGGAACCAATGTGATTGGGTTTTTAGATAATAAAGCAGAAAACACCATTATTATAGGAGCACATTATGATCATTTAGGTTATGGTGCTGAAGGGTCTTTATTTAGAGGTGATACAAAAGAAATCCATAATGGAGCAGATGATAATGCAAGTGGTGTTGCAGTACTTTTAAATCTTGCTTTAAAATTGAAGACTGCAAACAAAGGCAATAACTATTTATTCATGGCTTTTTCTGGAGAAGAAATGGGTTTATTGGGTTCAAACTATTTCACAAAAAACCCAACAATAGATTTATCAAAAGCGAACCTTATGCTTAATATGGATATGGTTGGGCGTTTAAAACAAGATAGTACACTGGCTGTTTATGGTGTTGGAACATCTCCAATTTTAAAGCAAGTTGTAAAAGCTAATAACTCTAAGTTTAAAATTATAGAAAATGAGTCTGGAGTTGGACCAAGTGATCATACGTCTTTTTATAATAGTGATATTCCCGTATTGCACTTCTTTACAGGTCAACATGAAGATTATCATAAACCTGGTGATGATACAGAAAAACTAAATTATGAAGGGATGGAAACGATCTCTAATTACATCTTTGATATTATTTCAGATATAGATGATAATGGGAAATTACCATTTAGAAAAACCAAAAATGAAAGTGATAATGTGCCAAGATTTAAGGTTGGATTAGGTGTGATCCCTGATTATCTTTTTGACGGAAAAGGCATGAGAATTGATGGGATTAGTGAAGATAAACCAGCACAAAAAGCAAACCTCCAAAAAGGAGATATCGTCGTAAAACTTGGTGATAGTTTAGTCACAGATATGATGAGTTATATGCGAGCATTATCTACGTTTGATACAGGAGATAAAACAAAGGTTGTTGTGAAGAGAGGTGATGATGAGGTTGAGGCTGCTATTGAGTTTTAAAAACCATAAATGCTAAAAACCAAACTAGATATCATTAATAAAATGCACTTAATTATTTCGGTGCTTATCGTTGTTCCTGTGGCTTTTATTTACGGTTTTAAACCAGAATTGAGCTTTGATATGTTTTTAGAAACTGTAGATGAGCGCAACTTTTATAAAGCAATTATGGGTCTGTATTTAGGGTTTTCCACATTATGGATCCTAGGAGTTTCTAAACCTCAATATCTTAAAACTGCATTGATTACTAACATGATTTTTATGTTAGGCTTGGGGTTTGGTAGAATCTTAAGTATTGTAATGGATGGGACGCCAACTTTTGGCTACGCTTTTGGAACGGTTGCAGAACTCTTTTTAGGATGTTATGGGCTTTGGGTTTTAAACAGGATTAAAAGCCATTCATAAGGGCTCCACAAATACCTAAACTTATAATAACATAAACTGTTGCTAGTATAAATAAAACTTTAGCTGCTTTTTTGTTTTTTTTGTAAACCGCAAAACCAATAATAGTTAATAGAATAGCAGGACCAAACATGATTGCGATAATCATGACTACTAATCCGTCTAAATTCATATTTGGTCCTAAAATCATAGTTACAATATATTAAATAGAAAACCCTCCACAAACTCCGAAGCTTATAATAGTGTACACGGCCGCAATAATTAAAACTATTTTACCTTGTTTCTTGTCCTTACTATATTTTGATATTCCAAAGATGAATAAGAAGAGAGGGACTAAAACCCCAAACAAAACCATGACAAATATCATCGATTCCCAACCACTATTAAGTATCAGGTTTTTCATTTTATCTCATTTCTAAGTTCTTCTAATCTCGCTTTTTTATCATCACGATAAAATAAATTCATCGTTTCAAAAGGGATGATTTTGTTGTCTTTGTCTACAATATGAACACACGATTTTTTTATAGCGCGCACATCAAAATTATAAGCGTCTATAAATTGCATAATAATAATGCGGAATAAATTATCATAACCCAACTCAGGCGCATCAATATTTGGTAAGCAGCACATAATTGACTTTAAATTCTCTTCTGCTTTTTCTACAGAATTCCCTGTACTAAACAACTCAATCATTTTACCTTGAAGCTGCTCGTCTTGCTCATAAATGATGGTGTTTTTACTATTATCTAACAAATCATTTGGATTAATATAGCGCGTTAACGGAAACACTTCATCTCCCAATTTCAAGGCATAACCCATTACTAAGGCATCAGGATTACAAGGCACAGGCAATAAATCGTCTCCATTAAAAATATCAGTCTGTTCCATGATTTTACGACGCACTTCAGTCAAGGTCATACGATCTGTTTCTGGATTGAAATTATCCAAACGACCAGCAATTTGTGTGGGCTGAAACGTCACACCTCGAATACATTTCTGTTTCAAAGCATACTCTATGATTTTGCCAATTTCGCCGTCATTTAATCCTTTTTGGAGGACGACCACTAAAGTGGTTGAGAGGTTTAATGTGTTGAGGTTGTCAATGGCTTGTTTTCTAACATCAGTTAAATCTGCACCTCGTAATTCTTGTAACACAGCGTTTTCAAATGAATCAAACTGAAGATATACTTCAAAATCTGGTGCGTACGTTTTTAAGCGTTCTGCGAAAGCAAAATCTTTAGCGATTTTGATGCCGTTTGTATTGAGCATTAAATGTCGAATCGGTAAAGATTTTGCATAATCCATAATCTCCCAAAACTGAGGATGAATCGTTGGTTCTCCTCCCGAAATTTGTACCACATCAGGTTCTTTTTCGTTTTTTACAATAGTGTCGAGCATCGCTTTAACCTCTTCAAGTGTACGATGACGACCATATGTTGGTGACGAACCTGCGTAACAGGTTGGGCAGGTTAAATTACAACGATCTGTCACTTCTACAACTGTTAAGCAAGAATGCTGCTCGTGGTCTGGACAGAGCCCACAATCATAAGGGCAGCCATAATCGGTTTTTGTGTTAAACGTATATGGTGTTTCACTAGGTTTATTGTAGTGTCGCATGTTTTTGTAGTATTCAATATCATCTGCAATCAAGACTTTAGAGTTGCCATGTTCGTTACAGCGTTTGAGCATATAAACGTTTCCGTTTTCAAAAACGATTTTCGCATCTACACGTCGCAAACACTCAGGACATAAGCTTAATGTGAAATCGTAGTAGGTGTAGTTTCTAACTGGCATGTTTTAGTTTTTGATAGATGAACGGACTATAATATAACCAACAAATTACACATAAAAGTTGAATTGTACTTAACCCAAGTATGTGAAAAACATTAGGTTTTATAAATTCTATTCCAAACCGAAATCCAAAATACAAGAGCATAAAAATCTTAAAAATCTCACCATTTTTTAAGTCATCACGTTTCCGAAGCTGTTGTAATCCTATAAATAAGAGCATCAAAAATAGGAGCTCATAAAGAGAGGTTGGATGACGTAGCAAACCGTCACCTAAATCCATCCCAAAAGGTGTCGTTGTTACATTTCCGTAGGTAAATTCATTGATGCCAGAAAGGAAGCATCCAACACGACCAATGAAAATGCCTAGAATAATAGGAAACACAAACAAGTCTCCAGAAGACGACTGCTCACCAATGATTTTTTTGGCGAGTTCTACGCCTAGTAAACCACCAAATAATCCACCCATTATGGTTTTTGTGTTGAGGAGTTGAATAATGTTTGCTTCGGAAAAATTAACAAAAGGGTTCTCGAGAATTCCAATTAAACGCGACCCAATCAATGCCCCTAAGGCTGCGCCAAGAATGATGGATAAACGATTTCCAGAATTGATATGATCTTTAGATGTACGTCGTAAAACCACATAATATCTAAAGGCAATAAAGAAGGCGAGGTACTCTAATATCAAATGGATGTTTAGAGTAATACCGAAGACTTCTGGTTGGTAAGGGATTTGCAAACAATAATTATATATAGTTAATAGTGTTGAAGATACACAATTACTCAAAAAACAGTAATTTTGCGCAAAATAAATTGAGTTTGGTAAAAATAGGCGATATAGAACTTTCAGATTTCCCATTGTTGTTAGCACCAATGGAAGATGTGAGTGATCCACCGTTTCGAGCATTATGCAAGGAGCAAGGTGCAGATGTGGTGTATACTGAGTTTATTTCTAGTGAAGGCTTAATTCGTGATGCTGCAAAAAGTGTTATGAAACTTGATATCTACGAAAAAGAACGACCAGTTGGTATCCAGATTTTTGGAGCCAATATGGAGAGTATGCTTCAAACAATTGATATCGTTGAGAGATCTAAACCAGATATTATAGATATCAATTTTGGGTGTCCAGTTAAAAAGGTAGTGAGTAAAGGCGCAGGAGCAGGTATCCTAAAAGATATTTGTTTAATGGAGCAGTTAACTGCCGAAATGGTAAAACGCACCAATTTGCCTGTTACTGTAAAAACACGTTTGGGTTGGGATGACGATTCTATAAAAATTGTTGAAGTTGCTGAGCGGTTACAAGATGTTGGTTGTGCTGCGATTTCTATCCACGGACGAACGCGTGCTCAAATGTATAAAGGCAATGCAGACTGGAAACCTATTGCAGCTGTAAAAAACAACCCTAGAATGCACATTCCTGTATTTGGAAATGGCGATGTCACCACACCAGAACGTGCTATGGAAATGCGCGATAGTTATGGATTAGATGGTTGTATGATTGGTCGCGCATCTATTGGTAATCCTTGGTTTTTTAAACAAGTCAAACACTTTTTTAAAACAGGAGAACATTTGGCACCAATATCAATGGCAGATCGTGTTGATGCTGCTAGGCGTCACCTTCAAATGTCTATAGATTGGAAAGGTGAAAGATTAGGTGTTTTTGAAACTAGACGTCATTACACGAATTACTTTAAAGGAATTCCTAATTTTAAGGAGCATAGAATGAAAATGGTCACAAGTGACGATTCTAAAGATGTATTTGCTGCTTTTGATGCCGTTTTAGAGTTATTTGGAGATCATCAATTCTCTTAATATTAAGGCTGTTTATTTAGCTTTTAACTAAATCTCGAGTAATTCTCTGGGAAGCTAATTTAGAAGCCAAAATTCCAAAAACGGTAATTGTTATAAAGACAATAACAATATTTATATACTTTAACTCTATAGGGTAAGGAATAGACGGTGTTAACATTAGAAGTGAAAATTGTTGTTGTAAAAACACGATTACAATTCCTAAAATTAATCCAATCGTGCCTGAGAGAATAGTCATTAAACTCCCTTGCAAAAAGAAAATACGTCTGATATCTTTTGTAGTTGTACCTAGGTTAAATAACGTATTTAACGATGCTTTTTTATCTAAAATCATCATGATTAATGCACCTACTACATTAAAAAGGGCAATGATAATCACCAAGGTAAATATGAGATAGACGGCAACGTTTTCTGTATTAAGCATTTTATAAAGCGCATCATTGAGTTGCGCTCTATTTTTAATAGCGACAACATCTCCAAAAACAGCTTTTAATGCTTCAGAAACTTCAACGTCGTTAGCATCGTCCTCTAATTTAAATTCTATTGAGGATACTTGATTCTCATCATAGTTTAATAAAAACCGCGTTGTTTCAATATTTGAAAATATATACTGACTGTTTATCTCCTCATTAATATCTACAATGCCAACATTGTATGCTTGTAATGAATTAAAAGCGCCTTTTACAGAGGTGATTTGTCCCTTTCCTGGTTTTGGGACGTATATTTTTTGATTCCTGGTGAGGTCAAGAACGCCGTAAGATAGATTTCTGGAGATGATACCACCTGAAACAATTTGATTGGTATTTGGTTCGAGCCAATTTCCGTAGTACACCATAGAATCAATTGCGGTCACTTTATTAAAGTTGTCATCCACACCCTTCATGGTAACGATTTGCTTTTTACCATCAAACTCTAAAATAACACGTTCTTCAATGGTATTTGAGTAGACTTTAATTCCGTTAATAGATTGAATGGCGATAGAATCGTCTTTTGAAATCACAAATGACTTCCCTTTTGAAGGGAGCATTTTTAAATCTGGATCTACAAATGAGGTATGTTCTAGGCTAAGATTTTTTAATCCTGCAAATCCAGAAAGCACAATAAATAAAGCAGTAGCAGCAATGACAGTCCCTGAGGCTGCAATAATGGTCATTATATTTATAGAGTTGTTACTGCTTTTAGAAAACAGATAACGCTTTGCTATATATAATGAGAAGTTCATGATCTAATTTGTAAAAGGAACGATAAGTTTAATTTAAAATTATTTCTTTTTACGCTTTGCTAATAGGTCTGCTTCTTTAATTGGGTCTTCTTCTCTTTTAAGAGATCGTTCTATACCGTCAATATATTCTAAAGAATCATCTATAAAAAATTCTAAGTTAGGCATACGACGTAATTGATTTCTAGTACGTTGCGCCATTTCATGACGAATTAAAGGCGTGTTTGAGCGAATCCCTTCAATGAGTTCTTTTCCTTTACCATTAGGAAACACACTAAGGTATACTTTAGCTACAGATAAATCTGTGGTTACATTTACTTTACTTACTGAGATTATGACACCTCGCATTCCGCCGTCTTTAGCTGCTTTTTGTAAAATATCTGCGAGATCTTTTTGTAAAAGTCCGCCAATTTTTTTTTGTCTTTGGGTAAATTCTTCCATTGTATTACTTTTAAGTCATTATTTCGACATCATCAATCTTTCTAATATAACGACTTTTATCAAAAATGAAACCACGTTTTGGTTTCCAACTGCAAAAATAGGCGATAATTAAGGATTATGTTAACTTTGGATTAATAAAATGATTGTAAACGGTTTAAAAGATATATCGCTTTCGCGGAACTTTAAATATGAAAAAAATTGAACATATAGGTATTGCAGTAAAAGATATTGAAGCGTCAAATGCGTTGTTTGCATCTCTCTTCGGAAAAAAACATTACAAAACTGAAGCTGTAGAAAGTGAAGGTGTGATTACGTCTTTCTTTAAAAATGGTCCTAATAAAATAGAATTATTACAGGCAACTAACGATGATAGTCCAATAGCAAAATTCATAGAAAAAAAGGGCGAAGGGATTCATCATATTGCTTTCGCAGTAGCAGATATCGAGAAAGAGATTGAGCGTTTAAAAGGCGAGGGTTTTAAGATGATTCATGAGAAACCTAAAAAAGGTGCAGATAATAAGCTCATTGCTTTTTTGCACCCAAAAGCCACAAATGGCGTTTTGATTGAGTTGTGCCAAGATATTAAGACGTAAATTGATATAAATTTCTTGTAGAGTTTTAAAATATGTAGTAATATTGCACACTCTTTTAAAGAGGATATTGTTATTTATAACAATAGGTCCCATAGCTCAGCTGGTTAGAGCATCTGACTCATAATCAGAGGGTCCTTGGTTCGAGCCCAAGTGGGACCACTTTTAAAATCAAGCCTTACAGAAATGTAGGGCTTTTTTTTATGCCTCAATCTTATTTGATATCGACTTTAACTAAACCTATTTATTATATTTACCATTGAAACGAACTAAACAATTAAAACCCCAACAATGAGTAAAGCATCATTTATTAAAGAATTATCACTTCCTGCAATTGCAGCGCCAATGTTTTTAATTTCAGGACCTCAATTAGTTATAGAGTGTTGTAAAAATGGAATTGTTGGTACGTTTCCTGCTTTAAACCAACGTACTTCTGAAGGTTTTGAAGACTGGTTGATTGAAATTAAAACAGCACTTGCTGATTTTGAGAAAGAAACAGGTAAAAAAGCAGCGCCATTTGGTGTTAACTTAATTGTTCATCATACAAACCCAAGAGTAGAAGCCGATTTAGCACTATGTGTAAAACATGAAGTGCCTTTAATCATTACCTCTTTAGGAGCGGTTTCAGAATTGGTAGACAAAGTACATAGTTATGGAGGATTAGTGTTTCATGATGTGATTAAAAAACGTCATGCAGAAAAAGCAGATGAAGCAGGTGTTGATGGATTGATTTTAGTAGCAGCTGGAGCTGGAGGACACGCAGGAACTATTAACCCAATGCCATTAGTGTCTGAAATTAAAACCTTTTTCAAAAAAACCATATTGCTTTCAGGCTGTATTAGTACAGGAAGAGATATCGCATCAGCGATGCAAATGGGAGCAGATTTAGCATACATGGGAACCCGTTTTATAAATACAAAAGAAAGTAAAGCCCCAAAAGAGTACCAAGATATGATTATTGATTGTGGTGCTAGTGATATTGTATATACTGCAGCAGTTTCTGGAGTGGCTGCAAACTTTTTAGCGCCAAGCTTAGCAGCTATGGGAATTACTGAAGACATGTTAGTTAAAAAGGAAAAGGTAGATTTTGGAGAAGAGTTAACTATAAATAAAGACGAGGCTAAAGCATGGGCAACTATTTGGTCGGCAGGTCAAGGAGTCACAGCAATTAAAAATTCATTAAGTGTAAAAGATTTAGTTTCAGATTTAAAAACCGAATTCAAAACCGCTATTGAAGAACAGTACAAATTGTTAGAAGTTTATAAATAGTAATCAACCTCTACGATGACATTTATGTAACAAATTTGAATGGGTAACGACACATACTATTGAAACGTATTGTTGTCAAAATTAAAAACATAACCCAAACCTAAATATTTGAACTTAACCACAAACCCTATAACACCAGAAGATTTAGAGACTTTAAAAAAAGCAAAATCCAACATACTACATGTGAGTTGGGCAATGCGTAATGTTAATAAAATTGGAGATACTGTAGAAACGGGAATTACTTTTGTTCCAGAAAAAGTGGTGGTTAAATTGCAGAGTATGACTCAAACGGCTTTATTGAAAATCATTAAAGCCAATCTACTTACGATACAAAAAAACAAGCCTTTTAAAAAGCCATCAAAACTAACCTATAAAGGTATTGTTACAGGTAGCGGAGCACTTAGTGGTTTTTTTGGAGCTACTACAGGGTTTGGTACCGCAATTTTTGCTTCAGAATTAACAATTACGACTAAATTTATAATGCGAACCATTATGGATATTGCACGTAGTGAAGGTGAAGATATTTATACGTTAGAAGGCCAAATGGCATGTCTTGAGGTATTTGCTCTAGGAGGAGAATCTAAAGATGATGACGGTCTAGAAACAAGTTATTATACAACGCGTATTGCCATAAACTCAGCGTTGAATAGTGTGTCTGCAACTGGTGTCAAAGTAGGATTAGATACGTTAATAAAAGGAGCAAGCACATTAGGCTCTGGCGCATTAAGCAATTTTGTCTCTAAAATAGCGACACGATTAAGCCTCTTAATTAGCGAGAAATTTTTAGCACAAGCTTTACCTATCGTTGGTGCTATTGGTGGAGGAAGTTTAAACTATGTATTTGTAGATCATTTTCAAAAAATGGCAACTGCTCATTTTACCATCAAACGATTAGAACGTCATTATGGAGAAGCTGAGGTTAAGTTGGCTTATGAGAATATTCAATTAACAAAGCCAGTAAAGAGTTAATATAAGAAGACGTATTAACTCATTGAATTGCCTTATCATTTAAAAATGCATTTTAAAAAATTAAGAGAAATTTCTCTTTACAACCTTCATTATTGAAGGTTTTTCTGGTTTAAAACCTAATTATCGAACGAATTCTAAACAGGTCCCTACGAATTCTAGAAGCGTCCAAATTTTACCTAAGTCCCCCTATATCTTTGAAGTATCAAACAAATAGTATAACCCATAAAACAAAATATTATGAAGACTTTAAAGAACACCCAAAACGAAAACAAAACACAAACTAGAGTATCAAAACTCTTTCAAGCAGTAATGATTCTTGCCATGCTATTTATTGCATCAGACATTTACGCTCAAAACCAAGAAGTAGAATTTGATGTCTACACTAATTCAGCAGCAAAAGCATCACAGTACCTTTTAGGAGATGATGTCGCATTTAGAGATTGTGCCTCTGTACAATGTGAAAAATTAACAACAATTAAAATTGGAACCAATGTGAGATTACTAGCAAAAAGCGAAATACCTCAAACCATTAATGGTATAACGAGTAGGTTCTACAAAATTAAAATGGGACCACAAGTAGGATGGATTTGGGGAGGACTCATCTCACAAAAAACAATGGTAAGCCAAATGAACCCAGAAATTAAATTTGTGTTTGGAGAAGCAGGAGTAGATTATAAAGGCTATAAGCGTTTCCAAATTAGAGCCGTAAAAAACGGACAAGAAATAGACAAAATCTTTGTAAAGTCTGAAACGTTAAGCCATGATTTGGTGAGTATTATCAACAAACAAGATAATACATATGGTACAGATGTAATTACACTTTGCAATCCAGATGCCGAAAGCTGTGACGTTACAAGTAGTAACTCATACATCGTATTTAAAAACAATAAGCTAATGCAAACAACAACGTTGGTGGCCTTAGAAAAAATAGAATTACAACAAGATAATTATGCAGTATCCTGTGAATTTGACAACAAATAAAAAATAGTTAATTGATGTTTAGTGATGTTTTTAGCGCTGTATCTCTTTAAGAGTACAGCGCTTTTTCATTTAATACCACATAAACTTCAAAACAATCTATTAAATTGGTTTCTAATTCCTTTTTATTTCAATAGAAAATAGAACCGTAACTAAGGCTATGCTTATATTTTCTATTTTATCTAAAGAAATGATAATTCAAATTTATTAAGCTCATTTTAAAATTCATCTGGTATAATAAGAAAATAGAAATACTAGAAGTATAAAAAAATGCGTTCAAAATTGTAAGTTGCATATACAAATGAAGTCCATATTGAAACCAAAAACACGATATAAACTCTTTCTTCTTTTCTTCGGAATGTCACTTGCTTTAAATTCTCAAAACAAGCAATTACAGGCACTAACCTTAGAAGATGGTTTACCGCAATCTCAAGTGTATGCCATAGCTCAAGATCATAAAGGCTATTTATGGTTGGGAACTCAAGGTGGAGGATTAGCGCGTTTTGATGGAAAAAACTTTAAAGTCTACAACGAAACTAATGGATTAGCGTCTAATTACATAAACGCAATTGAGGCTCAAAATGATACTTTATATATTGGGACCAAGCGTGGACTCTCTATCAAGTTAAAACAACAATTTTTAAACATAGAAACTCCAGAGGTTAATAAAATATACATTTTTAAGGATCAAATAGTAGTACTAACCGTAAAAGGTGTGTACTACATTGATAAAGGTTTATCAGTAAAAAAAGCAAATCTACATCCTGAGATTGACAGGTTTCAGATAAACGATGGTATTCATTTTGATAATAATTTTTGGTTAGCAACCCAAAATGATCTTTGGAAATTTAATGGACTAGTATCGTCTCCTGAACATGTTGAGAAGATAAAACAAGGTGATTTTAAATCTATAATTGGTTTCGAGAATAAAATAATAGCATCAACATTTAATGATGGTACAGTTGTATTTGGTTCTCGTGATTATGATGAGCAAATACTAATTAGAGAGCCACTTAGAATTAATAGTGCTACACTTATAAATGATCAACTTTGGATAGGAACTCAACACGATGGTGTTTCTGTAATAGACACAAAGTCTTGGTCTGAGACCTTAGTTCTTAATACAACCAACGGTTTATCTGTTCCTCATGTGGAACAAGTGTTTAAAGACAAACAATCTAATATATGGATTGCGACTTCTGGAGGCGGATTATACAAGTATTTCCAAAACAGTTTTAAACATTTTAATACCCAAACAGGGCTAAATGGAAACCGCGTCTATGCAGTTCATCATAGCAATAAAGCCATATGGATTTCAAATTCTGAAGCTGGCTTGGTTAGAATTGACAATTATGGTGTTCATGATATTGATATTCCTGAAGCGTTTTCTGAAGTAAAAATTAAAACCATTACTAGTGATAAAGCCGGAAATATTTGGGCAGGATCAGATGGTCGAGGTTTGCTTTTTAAAGGAACAGTTTTTAGTGATTCTACAGTAATTGATACTGTTTTAAAAACAAAAATTTCATTTCCGAAGAAAATAAAGTTTTCAAAAGTATTAAGTACAGATAATGGATTTCCATATGATTGGATCAGAAAAATACAGATCACAGATAAAGCGATTTATGCAGCAACATATTCTAGCGGAATTGTGAAATTTAATTACAACCCTAAAACAGATAGTTTACAGGTTTATAAAACGTTTTCTAGAGTTGATGGCATAAGTGACTTGCACATTAAGGATATGGTCTTAGATTCTAAAAACCGTTTATGGTATGCGACCAAAAGTGGGCATTTAGGTTTTGTTTTAAATGATGAGGTCACGCATTTGGGCACTGTTTTAAAACAAAATGTGCCAATTAATTCATTAGTCTTTAAAAATGAAACGCTCTATTTAGGTACAGCGGGAAAAGGTGTTTGGTGGTCTAATGACGAAAATTTCAGCTCATTTAAAAAATTAGAAGGCGCCAAAAAAGGAGCTTCAGAAAACATCTATCAACTCATTTTTGATAATCAGGATTATCTTTGGGCAGGAACAGAACGTGGTGTAGATAAATTAGAACTAGATAAAGATAATGTTATTAAGGATGCTTTTTTCTTCGGAAGAAATGATGGATTTTTGGGTATAGAAACATGTTTGAATGCAGTAGATAAAGATGATAATGGCCATTTATGGTTTGGTGCACTTTATGGCTTGACAGAATATCAACCAACAGAAATCACTCGCGATACCGAAAAGCCTAAGCTCTTTTTTGAAGACATTAAAGTAGAATTTCAAAGTTTAGATTCTATTAATTTATCTATATGGACAAACTCGGATAAAGTTTTGAAGCTAAATCCCAATCAAAGACAAATGAGTTTCTCATTTAAGACGGTGGATCTAGACCATCCAAATGGCGTTGAATACTGTTATAAATTAAATGATAATGATTGGAGTCCTTGGTCTAAAAACAATACACAAGATTTGCCAGAGCTTAATTTTGGAAGTCATGATTTCTTGGTTAAGTCAAGAAACTATCGCTGGAAAGAGAGTGAATCACTAAAGGTTTCTTTTTTTATAGAAAGTCCTTTACATAAAAAGCAATGGTTTCAGTGGTTACTAATTGGACTCTTAATTTTAGGACTAGGATTTCTAGTTCATCAATATATTAAGCGTTTAAAACGAAAAAGTTCCGAAGAAAAAAAGAGGCTAGAGCTTGAGAACCATTTACTAACCTTAGAGCAAAAGGCGTTGCGCTTGCAAATGAATCCGCATTTTATTTTTAATGTGCTTAATGGTATCAAAGCTATGGCGCCAACTAAGCCAGAAAAAATGAATGAGACAGTAAATAGCTTTGCAACATTGCTTCGAGAAACACTTGTAAATTCTAGAAAAGATACGATAACTTTAGATCAAGAGATAAAAACAATACGTCATTATATAGAAGTAGAGCGTTTGATGGCAGAACAACCGTTTGAGTATCAGATTATTTTAAAAACAGATTTAGATGCCGAAGAAATCTTAATTCCTCCAATGCTCATTCAGCCTTTTGTAGAAAATGCGATTAGGCATGGTATTTTAAAAGGGCCGCGTGAAGGCGAGTTAAGTATAGAGTTCTCAAATAACGAAGACGTTTTAAAAGTGACTATTACAGATAATGGTGTAGGCATTTTTAGTTCACAGCAGCAAAAACCAAAAACAGACCATCAATCGATGGCGCTAACGGTAACTAAAGAACGACTAGAATCTATCTCTGGCGCAAACGCTTTAGAAATGAAAGAAATAAAACATGAGGATGGCACTATTGGTGGTACGACTATTGTATTTAAAATCCCATTAGAAACAGATTATTAATTATGTTAACAGCGATTATAGTAGAAGATATGATAGACGCAATGCAGCTTTTAAAAAGTGACATTGAAAGTCATCACCCAGACATAAAAATTATAAACACAGCACAAAGTGTCGTAGAAGCAGCTAAAGTTCTTCGGAAAGCACAGCCAGATATATTGTTCTTAGACATTATGTTGGGAGATGGTACTGGTTTTGATGTGTTGGAGATTTTTCCAGATTTAACATCAAAAATTATTTTTGTAACAGCAAGTGATGAGTTTGCAATTAAAGCATTCAAATTTGCGGCAATAGATTATGTGTTAAAACCTTATGCTCACAACGAATTAGCAGATGCTATAGAACGTGCAAAGCAACAAATACAACCTAATAAAGAGCGGTTAACTATTTTAAAAGACACTTTAATTGCTCCAGATAAAAAACCAGATAAAATATCATTGCATACGCTTGATAAAATTATTATTGTCAATTTAGATGATATCGTACGATGTGAATCAGATAGTAATAATACGATGTTTCATCTAGAAGGTGGTCGAAAAATATTTGTGACTAAAACTTTAAAATACTTTGCAGATCTGCTAAAGCCAACAGGTTTTTTGAGAATTCACCAAAGTCATTTAGTTAATTTACAATATATAAGTGCGTTTATAAAAACAGATGGAGGGTATCTAATGTTAAAAAACGGAGAAAACGTTCCGGTTTCTGTAAGAAAAAAGACAGAAGTGATTGAAATCTTAGATCAAATGCATCGTTGAGCCCTTTTTTTTGAATAATTCGCAAAAACAAAGCATTTTAATTTTTTTTAAAAATTGTAAAATGCATGATAACAATTATTTATAATGAAAAAAAGAATGAAATACTTTAGATTATCACAAAAAATCATATATTTGAATTTAATATAAATTTAACGTAAATCGTCGAAACCCTACCTTTTGTCGTCTATTTATGCGTTTTATGGATGTTTTTTTGCTATTTAATTTTGTTGAGACCTTTTTTTTTATACATTTACACCATAATGAGAATACAAAATAAGAAAATCTTTGCCTCGATCTTATTTGTTTTAATAAGTTTTGTGTGCGTTGCACAGGGTGGCGATCCGCCTCCACCGATGCCACCACCACCAGGTTTACCTATTGATGGGTTTACTTCATTGGCTTTGATTGTTGGTGCTTATCTTGGAATAAAGAAAACAATTCAGAATTCTAAAAACTAACTACAATCTATTTTCATAGAGTTTTTGTATATATTTTCCCAAAACATCAAATTCTAAATTTATTTTAGAACCCTTTTTTAAATGCTTAAAATTAGTATGCTCATAAGTGTATGGAATTATAGCAACACTAAAACTATTCTTTTTAGAATTTACAACTGTAAGACTCACACCATTAATAGTTGCAGAACCTTTTTCAATAGTAACGTTACCAAGAGTATCATCATAGCTAAACGTAAACAACCAACTACCACGTTCTTCTTTGACGCTTTCACAAGTTCCAATTTGATCAACATGACCTTGTACAATATGTCCATCTAAACGATCACCTAGTTTCATGGCCCTTTCTAAGTTTATAGTATCTCCAAGTTGTAAATCACCAATATTAGTTTTATCAATAGTTTCTTTAATAGCAGTAACTGTATAATTATCACCAGAAATAGCGACGACAGTTAAGCAAATCCCATTATGAGCAACACTCTGGTCAATTTTTAATTCATGAGTAACAGCACTTTTAACAGTCAGGTGTAGATTGTCTTGCTCTTTATCAAGTTTTGTAACTGTGCCTAAATCTTCAATAATACCTGTAAACATAGTGTCGAATAATTGGTTAAATTTGTAACTACAAAATTACGGACAATAGAAAACATCTTAATGGAAAAAGACAAAAAAATAAAATTAGGGATTTCAATAGGAGACCTTAATGGAATAGGATCTGAAATTATACTCAAAACTTTTGAAGACAATAGAATGTTAGAGTTTTGTACGCCAATAATTTTTGGTTCAATTAAAACCATGTCTTTTTTTAAAAAACACTTTGAGAGTAGTGTGAATTTTCATGGCATTAATCATACAGATCAAATTGTAGATGGAAAAATAAATGTCGTCAATGTTTGGAATGAGAATGTAAATATCAATTTTGGCGAAGAGGATTTAAAGATTGGGGAATATTCAGTTAAATCATTAGAGGCAGCGACAAATGCTCTAAAAGAAGACGCAATAGATGTTTTAGTTACAGCTCCAATTCATAAGCACAATATTCAATCAGATAGTTTTAAATTTCCAGGACATACTAATTATTTAGCAGAAAAATTAGGAGGAAAAAGCTTAATGTTTATGATCACAGATACTTTAAAAGTAGGTTTGCTTACCGATCATGTACCTGTAAAAGATGTCTCTAGTCAAATCACTGCAGAGCTCATAAATGAAAAAATAAATACTGTTTATAAGTCTTTAGTTGAAGATTTTAGAATTAGAAAACCAAAAATTGCAGTTTTAGGCATTAACCCACATGCTGGTGACAATGGTGTGATAGGAGAAGAAGATGATGCTATTTTAAGACCAACTTTGGAGGCTATAAAAGATAAAATGGTATATGGACCATATTCTGCAGATAGCTTTTTTGGTTCAGGGAATTATAAAAACTTTGATGCTATCATTGCATCTTATCACGATCAAGGCTTAATACCTTTTAAAACAATAGCTTTTGGTCATGGAGTAAATTATACTGCAGGTTTAAACAAAGTAAGAACATCTCCAGATCATGGTACAGCATTTGAAATTGCAGGAAAAGGGGAAGCAGATAATGGTTCCTTTAAAGAAGCCGTATTTAAAGCTATTGAGATTTTTAATAATAGAAAAGAGTTTGGTGAGTATTCTAAAAACCCTTTGAAGAAGGCGCCTAAACGCTTAGAAAAACGTTCACGATAATGTGTCAAATAGGTTATCAACATTTTTTGTTTATAACCATAGTTTAATTAATTAAAATTTAT
>CAJQOA010000162.1 GCA_905479815.1 uncultured Psychroserpens sp. | reverse complement strand
AGAGTTAGAAAAAAGAGTCTGGGAAGATAATGGTGTCTTTGTTGGTAGAAGTTTAGATACTTACATTTCTAAGTTAAGAAAGAAACTTAAAGAAGACAACGCTATAAAATTAACAAATATTCATGGTGTTGGTTATAAGTTAGAAGTAATTAAAGACTTAGAATACTAGTTTTATTGATTTACTTCTTGAGGGATATAAGTTATTTTGTATATTATTTATCTAGATGGCACAACACAACGAACTCGGTAAAAAAGGCGAACAACTAGCTTTAGATTTTCTTTTAAGAAATGGCTATGAAATTTCAGAACGAAACTACCGTTTTGATAAAGCCGAAGTAGATATAATTGCTCGAAAAGAAAATATTTTAGCCGTTGTTGAAGTAAAAACAAGATCTACTTTAGACTTTGGGAATCCTCAAGATTTTGTAAAACCAAAGCAAATAAAAAATCTTGTTAAAGCTGTAGATGAATATGTTATTGTCAATAATTTAGATATTGAAGTACGCTTCGATATTATAGCAATTGTAAAAGAAAATAAAAGCTATAATATTGAACATTTAGAAAATGCTTTTTATCATTTTTAAAAAATGATTGAAATACTAACAAGAGCTAAAGAATAATATAATGCATTTATAACTTTGTCTTTGCTACTAAGTGTTAAGTAACGCTTAAATTCCTCTCTAACTAGTTTTGATGATAAACTAAACGATAATATTATTACTGCTAAAAGGATAAACCAATATAAAGAATCTGGATAATTAAGAAAGTAACCAGTAGATAGGTATGCTAATATTAATAATGAAGAAATAGTAAACTTTTTTCGTTCTAATTTGTTGAGGTTATTGCGCTTCACACAGTCAATGACCTTATATATCAAAAGGGAAATGAGGGATATACCGATGATAAGTGTTATGCTCATGTTTAGATAAAAAATTTAGATAATAAAAATAGATATTTTTTTCACACGAATGAAATTTTTTCCGATTTACTTTGTGTTTATTTTCTACTTATTAAGCCCAACGTTTAAAAATAAAAAATATTGTGTATTATTTGTAAAAATTCATTTCATCCAAATATTCCCAAACATGTTGAGGTAATATTGGTCGTATGTTTTTTCCTTCTTTGATTGATTTACGAATGAATGTAGATGACAATTCCATAATAGGCGCATCTACTTTGTGAATTTTATTATGATTGTCAAATTGTGTTTCTATTACTCCTTCAGAAATTCTTGGATACACATAAATATTGTGATGCTCTAAAATGAGTTCATAGTTTTTCCACTTATGAAAACTTTTTAAATTGTCCTCTCCCATAATTAACGAAAATTCATGTTGAGGGTGCTTTTCTTGAAGATAAGTTAATGTGTTTATGGTATAGTTTGGTTGAGGTAAATCAAACTCAATATCGCTAGGTTCTAATTTTTCATAGTCCTTAGTTGCACGATAGACCATTTCAAACCGCTGACGATTATCTAATAATGAACTTTTCTTTTTAAATGGGCTATGTGGTGTTACAACAAACCAAATTTTATCTAAATCACTATGCTCTGCAAGATGATTAGCAATCGTTAAATGCCCAATATGAATTGGATTAAAAGTCCCAAAATATAAACCAATCTTCATAATTTATTCTTCAATAAAATTAGAAACTAAGCTGTAAGCATCTTCTAATGCCTTGTCTAAATCTTTATTTAGTACTATTTTATCAAATAGAGGAGCCGTAGCTAGTTCTGCTGGTGCTTTTGCAACCCGCATGTTTATTTTATCTACACTTTCTTCACCTCGTTCTTTTAATCTTATTACGAGTTCGTTAAGATCTGGTGGTTTTACAAAAATAGCTATGGTTTCTTCTGGGAACTTCTTTTTAATACGTAGGCCTCCAGAGACATCAATATCAAAAATTACATTTTTTCCTTTTCCCCAAATACGTTCAATCTCAGTTTTTAAAGTACCATAGAAATTATCACGATAGACTTCTTCCCACTCTAAAAATTCATCATTTTTGATTCTGTTTTTAAAATCTTTAACATCTAAAAAATAATAGTCTTTTCCGTGAACTTCATTTCCGCGTTTTTCTCTCGACGTAGCAGAAATTGAAAACTCAAGATTGAGTTCTTTTTGTTTTAGTAAATGTCTAACAATAGTTGTCTTTCCAGAACCTGAAGGTGCTGAAAACACTATTAATTTACCTCTGTTTTTATTTTTTATTTCCGACACTAGTTCAATGTATTAGATGTTACTATTACAATACGTTCAATAACTGTTCCTTAATTTTCTCTAACTCATCTTTCATTTGTACTACTAGTTTTTGCATTGGAGCATGATTTGATTTAGA
Organism: uncultured Psychroserpens sp.; assembly: GCA_905479815.1. Lineage (GTDB taxonomy): Bacteria > Bacteroidota > Bacteroidia > Flavobacteriales > Flavobacteriaceae > Psychroserpens. Next base: position 7,297 of record CAJQOA010000162.1, on the reverse strand, counting down.
ACCAATAGTATTAATTTCACGTCCCATTTCTTGTGAAATGAATCCTAGTTTTTTTCCATTAGAATCATCAGATTGTAACGCCTTTTGGAAATACTCTAAATGATTTTCTAATCGTACTTTTTCTTCAGTGATGTCAAATTTCTCGATATAGTAAACGAGTTCTTGCTCAAAGCGATTTTCATCTACTTTTTCTTTTATATCTGAGATGCCTTTAGTTAAGCGCTCACGAACACCATCAATACGATCTGGATCCATAGCAATAACGTCATCTAAAAGATTAGAAATACTTTGCACACGACCAACAAAATCTGCTTCTAATGTAGCGCCTTCATCTAGTCTATATTGAATGATTTTTTCTAAACTGCTATCAATTACTTTAGCAATTTCACTCCATTCATTTTCATCAATCTCTTCACGTTCAGTAGTTAATGCGTCTGGCATACGAACTGCCATCTTAAGGTACTCAGTCTCTTCTCCAGTATTAATAACATCTTTGAGTTGCTTGATGTACTGTTTAACGAGTGTTGTATTGATTTGAGTAGAGGTTTCTTCACCTGTAGCCTCCATGTATAAAGAGAAATCAACTTTACCTCTCACTAATTTTGAAGCTATAAGTTTTCTAATACCCAATTCTTTTTCACGATACATAGAAGGCATGCGTGTATTGAGATCTAAATTTTTACTATTTAGAGATTTAATTTCTATAGATATTTTTTTCGTCGGAAGCTGTATCACAGACTTTCCATAACCAGTCATTGATTGTATCATGAACACTTTTTAAAGTTGAGCAAAGGTAACTAAAATCATAAAGTTTTAAAGCGCATCGTTAGGCTTTATAAAAATCAATAACTTTGCAGACTTAAAAATAAAAATATGTACAAAAAAGATTTTGAAATAAGATGGAGTGATGTTGATGGAAATGGTCATATGGCTAATTCTGCATATTTAAATTTTATGAGTCACACACGTGTTGGATTTTTAAATGAGCATGGTTTTTCTATGAAGCAACTTATAGAATATGGTATTGGGCCTGTTGTGTTTTCAGAAAAAATACATTATTTCAAAGAATCTTTTTTAGGCCAAACGCTTACAGTTACACTTGCTGTTGCAGGATTAAGTGATGATGGAATGTTCTTTAAATTTGAACATAATTTATATAATCAAAAAGGGAAGCATGTCGCAACTTGCGATATTTTAGGTGCTTGGATGAATTTAAAAACGAGAAGCTTAACAATTTTACCTGAACAGCTTAAAACTCTAGTGTCACAATTTCCGAAGTCATCAAACTTTAAAGTTCTTACTAAAGAAGATACGCGTCAATCTGGAAAGAGACCTCAAAATTTAGAGCTTTAATTATTTTAAAATAGTTGGTGTTTATTTAGTAACTGGAGTTGATTTTGGTTTTTTAGTAACTAAAAATACTCCAGAAAAAATCAAGCACATAGCCATAATTTTAATTGAATCGATATGATCTACTCCCATAATAATTGCAAAAAGTCCTGCAATTACAGGTTGTAAATAGATAAATACACCTACTGTTGAAGCTTTAAGTGATTTTAATGCCAACGGATTTAGAAAGTAAGTGCCAAAGGTTGCTCCAATAATCACGAACAATACAGAGAACCAAATATATGGTGAGAAACTATTCCAATCTACTTCAATAGCTTCAGTATATCCAAAAGGTAATACCAAAATTATCCCGAATAAGAACAACCATTTAATAAATGTAAATGGATGGTATTTTGCCGTTAATTTTTTAACAATAATAACGTAGATACTGTAGGAAATAGCATTAATAAATATAAATAGATTACCTAAGCCTATGTTGTCTCCCACACGATCAGATGTGCCTAAAGCGGTCAATAAAACACCACCACAAAATGCTAAAACAATGCCTCCAACTTTGAGTTTAGTCAATTTTTCATTTAAGAAGAAAATTGACAATATCATAATGATCACTGGTGTGATAGTCATAATAACAGACGCATGTATAGGAGATGTGAGTTCTAGGCCTTTTAAAAATAATAGCATATTGATACCAACTCCAAATACAGCAGCAAAAAAGATAGTGATGTAATCTTTTTTCTCAATGTTCTCACTTTTAAAGACCAATCCCATTAGCCAGAATAAAATAGTTGCGCCAACAACTCTAAGTAACACAAAACCAAAAGGCTTTATGTAGTTTTCATTCATAATCCCTTTAGCATAAGTATAATTTAAACCATAGAGAAGTTGCACCATAAAAAGTGCGATTAAGGCAAACGCACGACTATTCATTAGCTTGTATAAAAGTTTTAGCTGCTTCTACTGTTTTTGAGCTGTTACCAATAAAAATGTCATTGTTATAAACCAAAACAGGTCGTTTTAAAAATGTATAATGTTTTAAGATGTAGTGTTTAAAATCATCTTCATTTAGATTTTTGTCTTTTAAGCCTTCAGATTTATACAATTGTGCACGTTTAGAAAACAAGGCTTCATAACTTCCTGCTAAACCTTTTAAATTATTGAGTTGCTCTTCGCTAATTTGTTCAGATTTAATCTCATGCATAATGGTATCACTAGGTAAGTTTAAGTCTTTAATGATACGATTACAAGTACTACAACTTTTAAGATAAAAAAATGTATTCATAAGTTAGCTTTTGAAATGCAAAGTAAATAGATTTCAAAGTAAAATTGGTTACTTTTATTGAAAATTTAGACACCTATGGATTATTATGCTATTGCATCAGTTTTAATTGTACTGTCTGCGCTTTTTGGTTACATCAATGTAAAGTTTTTGAAACTACCGATAACCATAGGCTTGATGCTTATTACTATTGTGTTTACTATAATAATAGTTGCTATTGGGCAGTTTGATGATACGTTATTATTGAAGGAAAAAGCGCTCATTTCGCAAATTGATTTCAAGACTGTTTTATTAGATATTATGTTGAGCTTTCTGCTTTTTGCAGGCGCATTACATACTAATTTCAATCAACTTAAAATACAACGTTGGCCTGTCTTAGTTTTTGCAACTCTAGGTGTTTTAGTCTCTACTTTTTTAGTAGGAATTTTAACCTATTACTTATTGCAAGTATTAGGACTTGATGTCGCATTTATTTATTGTTTATTATTTGGGGCTTTAATTTCTCCAACAGATCCAATAGCTGTTTTAGGCATCTTAAAAAAAGCAGGAGCTCCTAAAAAATTGGAAACCAAAATTGTTGGTGAATCCTTGTTTAATGATGGTGTTGGTGTTGTTGTGTTTTTAACCATTTTTGCAATTGCCGTAAAGCCTGATGCAGCCATTGAGTTTAATGAAATCGTTAAATTATTTGGACAAGAAGTACTTGGAGGTATAGCACTGGGTCTAGTTCTTGGTTACATCACTTACAAATTACTAAAATCTATAGACGACTACGAGGTTGAGGTTATCATTACCATTGCAACTGTAATGGGTGGAAGTTTATTGGCTCATCATTGGCATTTGTCGGCTCCTTTAGCTATGGTAACTGCAGGATTAATTGTAGGGAATGATACCGTTAGAAAAAGTTCAATGTCAGACATTACTGAAGTTTATGTAGATAAATTTTGGGAGCTAGTTGATGTTTTGTTAAATACAGTTCTTTTTGTGATGATTGGTATGGAAATGCTTGTACTCACATTTAGATTTGATTATATTCTAGCTGGTTTAGTTGCGATACCTTTAGTATTACTTTGTAGATATGTGTCGTTGTGGTTGCCTATTAAATTCTTTGATAAAAGATTAGAGTTTGTTAAACACACTAATTTAATTATGACTTGGGGAGGATTAAGAGGTGGTATTTCTATTGCATTGGCGCTAAGCTTAACACCAGAAATGAATCGCGAATTATTTTTAGTGATTACCTATATTATCGTCGTATTTTCAATAATAGGTCAAGGTCTAACAGTTGGACCTGTTATTAAAAGATTAGCAAAAGGTGCAGATTAATTTATTTTTAAAAAAGAACTAACATCTTCTAACGGAATGGTAAATTCTATAATGCCTTGAGAGTATGTTGCAATTTCATAAGGGTTATATAAAATGATAAGCCCTTCGTCACTATAACCTAAGGTTTCTGGAAGTTGAAAATCTTTTCCGAAGAACACATCTTCCATACCATTAGTGTCAGCTTCAGCCTTAATTTCAGTTATGAGCTTTGCTTTAATGACCTCTGAAAGTCCTTGCATATTACTTACGAGGTCATTTACACGTAATTCTTCTCCGGTTTGAGGATTAAAATTAAAGAATCTTACACTTGAGTTTCCATGAGCTCCACCAGTATCTAAATATGATGTTATGGCGATACTAATAATTTCGGGAGAGCGATAGGTGACTTCGCCATCTATTAGAGCTTCCCACTGCTGTGCAGAATCTGGGAAATCATTTTTAAAGCTTTTATATTCGTAGTTAAATTTTGCAATAGCATCGTATAAATCCCCATTTGTATCATCATTATCAGACATGTTGATTTGTTTAATGATGTAATTTTCAAGAGTCTGGTTAATACGACTGGTGATTTCTTTTGTACCCTCTGCTTTAGGGAAATTTAGAGCTATATCAGCACCTTCAGAAGTCTCTATTAGTTCTTCGGAAAAATCAACGTTCACCTCTTTTTTACAGGAAATTAATAGTAATAAAACAAGTATTGAGAGGTAGGCTTTTTTCAAAATTTAAGAGATTCTGTTAAACATGAGATAAAGATATTACTAAGATTTGAATACACCGAATTAAACCTTAAGTTTGTTAATAACGTCAACATTTTGAAATTATTTTAACAGATTTACAACTAAGATGTTTCAGAAAAAAACAGAAATAGAACGTGAAATTTAATACAAAAACAATACATGGTGGCCAAAAACATGATCCTGCTTATGGTAGTGTAATGCCTCCAATCTATCAAACATCAACGTATGCACAATCTACTCCTGGAGGTCACAAAGGGTATGAGTATTCTAGAAGTGCAAACCCAACAAGAACTGCTTTAGAAAACTCATTTGCCAGTATAGAAAATGGTAAATATGGTTTGGCTTTTGGATCTGGATTGGCAGCTATTGATGCCGTTATAAAACTTTTAGAACCAGGAGATGAGGTCATTTCAACTAATGATTTATATGGTGGAACGTATCGTTTATTTACTAGTATTTTTAAAAAATTTGGAATCAAGTTCAATTTTATAGGTATGGAAAATGCTTCTAATATTGAAAATTTCATTACTGATAATACAAAATTGATTTGGGTAGAAACACCAACTAATCCAATGATGAGTATCATAGATATTAAAGCTACAGCTGCAATTGCTAAGAAACATAATGTATTATTAGCAGTTGATAATACTTTTGCAACGCCATACCTTCAACAACCTTTAGATTTAGGAGTTGATATAGTAATGCACTCAGCAACAAAGTATCTAGGAGGTCATAGTGATTTAGTCATGGGAGCGTTGATTGTTAAAAATAAAGATTTGGCAGATCGTTTATATTTTATACAAAATGCAAGTGGAGCCGTTTGTGGTCCTCAAGACAGTTTTTTAGCATTACGAGGTATCAAAACGTTGCATATTAGAATGCAACGTCATTGTGAAAACGGGAAAGCAGTCGCTGAGTATTTGGCAAATCATCCTAAAATTGAAAATGTATATTGGCCAGGATTTGAAAATCATCCTAATCACCACATTGCTAAAGAACAGATGAATGATTTTGGTGGTATGGTGTCGTTTACAACCAAAGGGAATAATTATGCAGAAGCTATTAAAATAGTAGAAAGCCTAAAGATTTTCACCCTTGCAGAATCTTTAGGAGGTGTTGAGTCTTTAGCAGGTCATCCAGCGAGTATGACTCATGCGAGCATACCAAAAATAGAAAGAGAAAAAACAGGTGTCGTAGATTCGTTAATTAGATTAAGTGTTGGTATTGAGGATGAAGACGATTTAATTGCTGATTTAAAACAAGCTATCGGATAATTAATTAAACCGCTCTATATAAAAAAAGACCAAACTTTAAGTTTGGTCTTTTTTTAATAATTTATGTTATTTTTAATTTAAGTAATAGATATAACCAAAATTTAACCAAACTAACCAATCATTGGCTTTATTAGAGCTTAGGTTATGATCTAAACCATCAATCTTATTTCCAAAAAAATACTGCCATCTTAAATCAATCATCAAATCTGATAATACAGTAAGCTTGTAGCGAGAACCTATACTACCCACTACAGACCATGTTGTATCATTTCCATTAAACAAAAAAGGATCTTCAAGAACGTTAGGGTTTGCAGCATTTACCCATGGTTGAAAAAAGTTATTTGAGTCATTTATGTTTGTTGACCCATTATAATCAGTATAAACTTCTGGATTAAAAGCAGTTAAATGCACTCCTAAACTTATAAAAGGTGCAAAAGAGTAACCAAATGCTTGGAATTCACGAATACTTTTAGGAAAGAACTCTATTTGAGTTCCTATATCTAAATTTTGTGCAACACCAGAATGACTTCGTAGACGCTCTGCATTATCACTAGTTCTAGAAGCATCTACCCATTTACCAAAATGGTTGAGTTTAGTTCTATTCCAAGAGACCTCGTTACGTAATTTGAAATGATCATTAAAATAAGTGTCGGTAGAATAACAGTTACAATCTGCTCTGTATGCAAAATTGATATAGTGAACGATACCAATACCAATCCCTGTATTTCCAGCGTTTGTTTCAAAATTGCTTCGTTGTCCAAAATCTGATTGAAAGGCAACAGGCCCTGCAATAACACCAATTTCGTGAGAAAAGCCAAGTTGTGAATAACACTCGTTTATACCTAGTATAAAAACGAATATAAATGTTAATTGTTTAAAATTAAGCGTCATAGGTATTATGTTATTGAGGGACTTAAACGTTAACAAATATATAAAAACTAGATTAACAACCAAATTATTAGATGAAATGTAAATTTATCCGAACAACGACGGTTTGCTAAATTAACACTCAATTAACTTCTTACTGAGAATATAAAAAAAAATGTGCGAACATTTTAAAGATAATGTATCTTTGTGCAACAAAAATCAACATAGATTATTAATACGTTAATAGATGAAAGATAAAATTGAAGCTTTTTTAGATCTTGTAAAAGAAAGAAATGGTCATGAACCAGAATTTTTACAAGCAGTCCAAGAAGTAGCAGAAACAGTTATTCCTTATATCGCAAAACACGATATATATCACGGAAAGAATATTTTATTGAGAATGGAAGAGCCTGAAAGATTAATTTCTTTTAGAATAAGTTGGGTAGATGATGCGGGAGAAATACAGG
>CAJQOA010000161.1 GCA_905479815.1 uncultured Psychroserpens sp. | reverse complement strand
TAAACCGCTGCATCTCTCATAAACTCCTCAGCTTTTTCTACCATGTTTTTACTTCCGCAGATAAAAGGCACACGTTGGTGAAGCTCTGTAGGTTCTATATCCATGATTCTCATAAATCCATCACTCGCTTTACCATTAGCTTGTTCTGCCAAATATGCCATTGGGTTACATTCGTATAATAAACGCAATTTCCCATTAGAATTAGTAGAACTTTTTGGATATAAGTAGATACCACCTTTAATCATATTTCTATGAAAATCTGATACTAAAGATCCAATATAACGACTCGTATATGGACGATCGCCTTCTTCTTGTTGGCAATATTTGATGTAATTTTTTATGCCTTGTGGAAAATGAATATAATTACCTTCATTACAAGAGTATATCTTACCATCTTCTGGAAAACGCATATCTGGATGTGATAAATAAAAGGTCCCAATCGCTGGATTTAAAGTAAAGCCATTTACACCATCTCCTGTAGTATAAACCAACATTGTTGATGTACCATAAACAACATAACCTGCAGCTACTTGCTGATTTCCTTTTTGAAGAAAATCGTCTATTGTCACTGGAGTTCCAACAGGAGTAACACGTCTATAGATAGAAAAAATAGTTCCAACAGAAACATTCACATCAATATTTGATGAGCCATCCAAAGGATCTATCAAAACCACATACTTGTTTTGATTGTTCTCATCTTGACTATTTATGGCAATAAAGTCATCTTCCTCTTCACTTGCTATTCCACATACAATATTACGTTTAGTCATCGTTTGAATAAACTTATCGTTAGCATAAACATCTAGCTTTTGTTGATCTTCGCCTTGTATATTTGTGTCTCCTGCAGCGCCTATAATATCTACTAAACCTGCTTTATTTACTTCATGATTAACAACCTTAGCTGCTAAACGGATAGAATTTATAAGTCTGGATAATTCACCAGAAGTGTATTTAAAAGATGATTGATTTTCAATAATAAACTCACCTAGTGTTTGATTTTGTCGAGACATGTAGTGTTGTTGTTTTTGCAAATATCTTATTTTTTTGTTCAACTACAACGTTTTCGTCTAATTATTGTATCCTCTAATACTTTAGTTTGAACTATATTTGAGGTAAAGAAAACATATGACGTATTCTATTCGCCAAGCCACTAAAAATGACATGCCTCGAGTACTAGAACTCATCAATGAATTAGCTGTTTTTGAAAAAGAGCCAGATGCAGTGGAAGTCACTGTAAAAGATTTAGAAAAAGGTGCGTTTGAAACCCCAAAACAATTTGTGTGTTTCGTTGCTGAATTTGATGGATCTGTAGAAGGTATCGCTTTAGTTTATAACCGTTTTTCTACATGGAAAGGCTCTATTTTACATTTAGAAGATTTAATCGTGAGCCAAAATAAAAGAGGTACTGGATTAGGCACAGCACTTTTAGACGAAGTTGTAAAATACGGCCACAGTTTAGGCGTTAAGCGTATAAGCTGGGAAGTTATTGATTGGAATGAACCTGCTATTGTTTTTTACGAAAAGAAAGGTGCAGATGTGAAACGTGATTGGGATGTTGTTCATCTCAATGAAGACGGAATAAAAAATTATATATCAAATATTTAGAATGCAAGTATTTAAATTTGGAGGCGCCTCTGTTAAAAATGCTGAAGGTGTAAAAAATCTAGCTCGCGTATTACAGCAAGTTGGCTATGAAAACACATTAGTTGTTGTATCTGCAATGGGTAAAATGACTAATGCTATGGAATTAGTTATTAAAAATTATTTTGATAACAAGTCTGAATTACAGAGTTCAATTCAAGAGGTTAAAACATATCATAACGAGATTTTAGTAGACCTTTTTGAAAGCACACAACATCCTGTATTTAAAAAAGTATCTTCAATTTTTCAAGATTTAGATAGCTTTTTAAGTCGCAATAAGTCACCTGATTATAACTTTGTTTACGATCAAGTTATTGGGTTTGGAGAATTAACATCAACAACAATTATAAGTGGATATCTCAATGAGATTGGGTTAAAAAATAATTGGTTAGATGTACGTGAATTTATTAAAACTGATGATTACTATCGTAGATCTAATGTAGATTGGGAACAAACGCAAAACAATATAAAAACAAATTTTGATACTACAGTTCTAAATATTACTCAAGGTTTTTTAGGTAGTGATGCTAATAACTTTACAACCACCTTAGGACGAGAAGGAAGTGATTATACCGCTGCCATTTTCGCCTATTGTTTAAATGCTGAAAGCGTTACCATTTGGAAAGATGTACCAGGTGTTTTAAATGCAGATCCTCGTTACTTTGAAAATGCTCAATTACTCAATAACATTTCTTATAGAGAAGCCATTGAGTTGGCCTTTTATGGTGCTTCTGTAATTCATCCTAAAACATTACAACCTTTACAACAAAAGGAAATTCCTTTGTTTGTAAAATCATTTCTAAACCCTAAAGACGCAGGAACACGCGTTGGAAAAGGTATTGGAATTGAACCAAATGTCCCTTGTTTTATTGTGAAGAAAAACCAAGTATTAATCTCTTTATCATCATTAGATTTTAGTTATATCGTAGAAGAAAACATTAGTGAAATTTTTAAATTATTGCATCTATATAAAATGAAAGTTGATGTCATTCAAAATTCTGCAATTAGTTTTTCGGTATGTTTTGAGAACACGTATGATAATTTAGACCGTTTACTTCAGCACCTTAAAGCAAAATTTAAAGTAACAATTAATAAAAACGTTAGTCTTTATACTGTAAGACATTATAATGAGCAGGCCATTGCTTCCGTAGAAAAAGATAAAGAGCTACTATTAAAACAGTTAACTCATGAGACAATTCAAATAGTAACTCAATAAAGAATTTACTATTTTTACCGTTACTACCAATCATATATGACCAAAGAACAAGATACAGGATTAGTTACCGCAAAAGAGGTTGCAAAAGCGATTAATGCTGACAAGTATGGCTTTGTAGGCACATTTTTTGGATGGTTATTAATGAAAGTCTTAAAAATATCTACAATCAACAGGTTTTATAAGCGCAATAAGCATTTGAGAGATGGAGAATTTCTAGATGCCATTTTGAAAGATTTTCAAATTAAGTTTGAAATTCCTGAAGAAGATTTAAAGCGTCTCCCAAAAGATGGTGCTTATATTACAGTTTCTAATCATCCGCTTGGAGGAATAGATGGGATTTTATTGCTTAAACTCATGATTGAGCAACGTCAGGATTTTAAGATCATCGCAAATTTCTTATTACATAGAATTGAGCCATTAAAGCCCTATATCATGCCTGTTAACCCATTTGAAGACAGAAAAGATGTAAAATCTAGTATTGCTGGTTTTAAAAGTGCAATTTTACATTTGAGAGCAGGCCATCCTTTAGGTGTATTTCCTGCAGGAGAAGTGTCTACTTATAAAGATGGAAAACTAGTCGTTGATAAACCATGGGAAGAAGCTGCAATGAAGTTAATACAAAAAGCAGAAGTTCCTGTTGTACCGATTTACTTCCATGCTAAAAACAGTAAGTTGTTTTATAAGTTATCAAAGATTAGTGATACGTTTAGAACTGCAAAATTACCTTCGGAAGTACTCACTCAAAAAAATAGAGTTATTAAGGTAAGAATTGGTCGTGCTATTTCAGTAAATGATCAAAAAGAACACAAGACATTATCTGATTTTTCAGATTTTATAAGACGTAAAACCTATATTCTGTCGAATGCTTTTGAAGATAAGCCTAAAATTTTAGATAATTTATCTAATACCTTAAAGCCACCTGCGAAACCACCAAAACGTATTGTTGGGTCTGTAAGTGGAGAAAAAATGGCAGCAGAAGTAGAAGCTTTAAAGAAAGGAAATTTCAGACTGCTTGAAAGTAAAAATTACGAAGTCTATTTAACCGAAGCTAAACTCATCCCAAACATACTCCATGAAATTGGTCGTTTGCGAGAAATCACCTTTAGAGAAATTGGAGAAGGAACAAACGAAGCTATAGATTTAGATAGTTTTGATACCTACTACCACCATATGTTTTTATGGGACACCAACACCAAAAAAATTGCAGGAGCGTATAGAATGGGATTGGGCTCTAAAATTTTTGAACGCTATGGCATTGATGGTTTTTACCTTCAGGATCTTTTTAGATTTGAGCCAGAACTCTATAAAATGATGAGCGAATCAATTGAAATGGGTCGTGCATTTATAATCAAAGAGTATCAGCAAAAACCAATGCCTTTATTTTTACTTTGGAAAGGTATTGTTCACACGACACTTCGTCATCCGGAACACAAATATTTAATTGGAGGTGTAAGCATTAGCGATCAGTTTTCTGATTTTTCAAAATCACTAATGATTGAGTTTATGAAATCTCATTATTATGACCCTTATGTAGCTCAATATGTTCACCCTAAAAAAGAATTTAAGGTTAAACTAAAAGATGCTGATAAAGATTTTGTTTTTGATGAAACCGAAGCCGATTTAAACAAGTTTGATAAAATTATCGATGAGATTGAACCAGGTGCTTTACGTATGCCTGTACTTCTTAAAAAGTATATCAAGCAGAATGCAAGGCTTGTCGCATTTAACGTGGATCCTATGTTTAACAACTCAGTAGATGGTTTGATGTATATTAAAATTGCAGACTTGCCAGAAAGCACTGTTAAACCTGTTATGGAAGAGTTTCAAGCTGAATTGGAGCGTAAGTTTGCTAATAATACTGATGACTAAATATCTCCCACTTTTTCTTTTTCTTTTTATTTCAATATCGCACTCACAAACATTTTCTGGAACTGTTTTAGATGTTGCTACCAATGAACCATTAGAGTCTGTTAGTGTCTATTTTGACAATACAACTATTGGTACTTCAACTAATGATAAAGGAGCCTTTTCTATTGAATTCGTAGACGCTGTTCAATCTACTTTAGTCATCTCCTTTTTAGGTTATGAAAAAGTATTTATTGCCGATTATCGTACTAAAAATAATATTACAATTTTATTAAAAGAATCGATCAACGAACTAGATGCTGTTGTTATTGACGCAGATGATGGCATGTCTAGAGAATTGAAAATGAAGAAATTTAAGAGGGAGTTTTTGGGTAAATCTGAAAACGGTAAATCTTGTAAAATCCTCAATGAAAAAGATATAAAATTACGTTACAATAAACGTGAAAAGACATTATCGGCTTGGAGTAATACACCAATACTTGTTAGAAATAAAAACTTGAAGTACGAGATCAGTTTCGAAATAATTGATTTTGAAATAACATTAGGAAATTGGGGAGTGTCATCTGTTAGCTATTCAGGAACTTCATTTTTTAATGACTTAGATACTAAAAAAAAGAAACGCATTTCAAAAAATAGATTAAGCACGTATGAAGGATCTGTTCAACATTTTATTAGAGCATTATTTAACAAGCAATTAAAAGAAAACGGCTATGTTTTTGGAGCTAAAGGATTCGTAGTGGATCCTTACGAGTATTTTAGCATGTCTACAGTAGACGATTACGGTACTAAAACTGTAGTTCTTAAAGAGAAACTAGATATCTTTTATAATGGCACCATTGAATCTATTATTCAAACATCAATCCCACAATTCAAAATAGATAATTACGGAAACTATTCTCCAATAGAAGGTGTTCTTTTTGGAGGTAACATGGGAAGCCAACGCGTTGGTGATTCTTTACCGTTAGATTATGGATTGAAAACTGAAGATTAGAAAATCGTTTTTACAAAATCTTCTACATAATCGTTAATCTCGTTTCTAGCCTTTAAAAAAGCGGCATGCTTTTCTTCATCTGTACCAATCACTTTTGACGGATCAAAAAAGTTATGATGTAATCTTAAAGCGTTCTTACTTGGAATGTAAGGGCAATTTTCATTGGCGTGATCACAAACAGTGATAATGAAATCAAAATCGATGTCTGCATACTCAGTAACATTATTAGAGGTATGGTTAGAAATATCAATACCGTCTTCTTTCATTATTGAAGCTGCTCCAGGATTTATACCATGCGTTTCAATTCCAGCACTATATATATTTGCTTTATCGTTCACTAATTTATTAAGGTAACCATGAGCCATTTGGCTTCTGCAAGAATTACCTGTACATAATACAAGAATGTTTTTCATTTTTTTCAATTTACTTCGTCGTTCTAAAAAGTGATTATCAAACCACGTATTGTTAAGTTTTCCTATTTTTTCACGAATCCCTACAACTCTAAAACCACAATTTTCAAATAAGTGAATGCTAGCTTTATTTTCTGAAAATATTCCAGCTTGTAAGGTCCAAAACCCTTGAGATTCACTTTTATTAATAAGCGCTATTAACAACGTTTTTCCAATAGTTTTATTTCTATGTGCTTCAGCAATATAAACACTTACTTCGGCAATTCCTCTATAAACTTTTCTATTAGAAACTGATGTTAATACGGCAAAACCTACCACTTGGTTATCAATTTCAGCTACAAGCCTACACGTGTCTATATATTTTATAGTCCAATCCTCCCAAGAGGGCACTTCAGTTTCAAAAGTTGCTAACCCAGTAGTAATACCTTCTGCATATATTTTTGAAACTGTTGGCCAGTCTTTTAGTACTAAAGGTCTAACAGCAATTTCCATCTGGTGTGCAACATGTTTCTACTGTTTCTTTTGCTTTTTCTAAAGTATTTATAACTACTTCAGGAACGCCACATAACTCTTTAGCCTTGCAATCTGTTTTTTCAATTCCAAGCTCAAAAATAACGTTATTATCTTCAGTTTTAAAATCATTGACAAATAATTGCGCTGTATGAAATGAAGCATTGCTATATTCAAATTTAACTTCAGATTCTAAGTCATAAGCTTTCATTTCACCTACCTTGTTCAAAATTCCAAAAGCTTTTGAAACAGACATATGTTTCGTCTTATTAATTTCTAAAGGACTTTCCCAGAGTTGAATGATCGTTTCATTCCAAGAATCAGTTTGTGCGCCACAATCTACCGAATCCACTTTAATATGCTTAACCTCTGTAATATGGTAATTAGCACTTACAAATTTGTTTGATGCGTATTCAAACAATAATGTTTTGTCTTGATGTTGTTCTAATATTGAGAATAGTTCTTGTGTTTTCATTGTATTATAATTTTGTTTAATGCGTGAGTTGAGATACTAAAAAGTCGATTATCGACTAGCAGCAATTCGTTTTTGTTTTTATAAAAAAGGAGTTTAATAAGGTTTGAAATTCTTCAAAACGTTCGACATTTAAGCAGTAGCATTTTTTCTTTCCTTCAAAGCGTCCTTTTAATAAACCTGCATCGCCAATAACACTTAAATGTTGAGAGATGGTTGCTTGTGATAAACCAATCTCATCCACTAAATCATTGTTGATACAACCTTCCTGTTCACTAATATATTTAAGGATTGCTACTCTTGCTGGATGCGCAAACACCTTAGCTATATTAGCGACTTCGTTAATACTTTGGTTATAAATAAATCGTTTTGTAGCTCCCATACTTTATTAATTTGTAACAAAGATAACATTTATCATCGTAATATTGCAATATTACGATGATAAATGTTTAAAAAAAGCCAGAACATCCATTCTGGCTTTAAAATTATATGCCTTTAAACCACTCTTGAAATTGGTTTCCAAGTAAAAATACTGGTTTCTTTTCTCCGCTTAATGCACCTATCAAACTCATCACCCACATTGCAACTGGTAAAATCCACGCAATAAGATTAAGAACAGGAACTAGGCCACATACAAAACCAAGAATCATTATGCCTAAAACTTGACGTACATAGAATGAACCGTATTCTGTTTTGTTAGAACTATTCATTATAATAGCAATGATCCAACCTATAAGTGTGATATGAGCAATTATTGCAACATTTTTACCATCACTAAATACTTCCTTTGCATCATTTGCAAATTCTTTTGCTGAAGCTTTAGCATCATCTGCAAACTCAGATGCTTTTTCTTTAGCGTCACTAGCAAACTCTTTTGCATCCTCAGAAAATTCTTTAGCAGAACTACTTATTTTTTCTCCTGCATTTTTAGCACCTTCTTTTGCGTCTCCTATCATATCGTCAAGGTCGTCGCTCAAATTTTTATTATCGTCTGACATGTTTAATTGTGTTTAGTTTTGTGATTATCGTATAAATTTAACAAAATTACTGTAGATTTCTTTTATTTGCTTCCAAATATCCTTTGAAAAAATCCTTTTGTTTTTTCTTTAGCCTCAGTAAATGTTTCTTTTGCGTCTTCTGCAAGGTCTTCTAATTTATCTTCTGCCTTATCTGCAAACTCTGATGCTTTTTCAGCTGCATCACCTAAAACTTCTTTTGCTTCTCCAGCAAACTTAGTAGCTTTTTCTTTTGCTGCATCTGCATATTCATCAAATTTCTCTCCTGCTTCACTTGCTAACTCAGACGCTTTTTCTTTAGCATCATTATATGTTTCTTTGGCACCTTCTACCAACTCTGCAGTTTTTTCTTTTGCTTCATCAGAGAATTCGCTAATTTTTTCACCAGCATCACTAGTTAATTCAGACATTTTATCCTTAGCGTTATTAAGCATTTCTTTTCCGTCGCCTTCAATAAAATCTGTAGCTTTATCTTTTACATTACCAAACATTTCTTTTGCATCATCTGCTAATTCTGTAGCTTTTTCTTTTGCAGAATCAAAAGCTTCACTGCCATTTTCGCTCATGTCATTGGCTTTGTCACCAATGGCATCAGTAGTTTCTGTTACAGAATCTTCAGTTGATTCTACAATAGAATTTAAATCGTCTTCTAAATTGTCGTTCTTGTCAGTCATTGTAATTATTTATATATGAGTCCTTTAATTTCTATTTTTGTTACAATACTACTTAAAAACTTGATCTATTGGTTCCCAAAGTTCAATTTTATTGCCTTCGTTATCTAGGATCCAGCCAAATTTTCCGTAACTGTATTCTTCCATTTCGCCTACTATTGTGACCCCTTCTTCTTTTAAAGTCACTAATAATTCTTTTAAGTTTTCAACACGATAATTAAACATGAACTCTTTTTTGGAAGGTTCAAAATATTTGGTGTCATCTTTAAAAGGACTCCATTGCGTAGAGCAATCATTCCCTTCTTTATCTTTCCACCAAAACGTACTACCATAATCATCTGTATTAAACCCTAAATGTTTATTGTACCAATCTTTTGATGCCTTTGGATCTTTTGTTTTAAAGAACAATCCGCCTATTCCAGTGACTCTTTTTTTCATAAAACAGTTTTATTTTATTCCCTTTAAAAAAAGGGATTGAATTCATTATTTTTTAATCGTATTCTCATAAATACCAACCCATTCTTCTACAGACATTTTTCCTAAAAGCTCTTGGATTAAATCATATGGAATATCTTCTATCTTTTTAAAACGCACACAACTTTTTCCCATATCCAGTTTAAACTTACAATGCTTAGGATACTCTGCAACGAACCAATCATATAATTCCTTTTTTGCATACATACCAGAGTGGTATAAGGCAATAAAATTCTTTTGTGATGCCAAATTTATAAATGGTAGTGGCGGAAACGGTTTACAATGATATCCATCTGGGTACACAGATTTTGGAACATAGTAAGCTAACATGCCATAAGACATTCCTGCTTCTAAGCCTTTTGGCATATGCTCTTTAATAAGGTTATTTAATTTTGTGATTGGTGCTTTTCGTTCTTCTGGTAGTTGGCTAATATAATCTTCTGGTGATGTTGCTTTAGATTGCATAATGATTAACTTTTGTGCTCTAAAGTTAATAAAATTCTACTTTAATCTTATCAACGATAGTTTGCGCCAGTTTTTCTTTACTCTCTATAGTCCAACCAGCTACGTGAGGTGTCAAAATCACATTTTCTGCGGAAATGAGATACTTAAAAGCTTCTGGCATGTCTGAAGTAAATAGATTTTCAAACGATGACTTTTCGTATTCTAAAACATCCAAACCAGCTCCTAATATTTTACCAGACTCTAAAGCTGAAACCAAATCTTTAGTGACAACACTTTTTCCTCTTGCAGTATTAATTAACCAAAACGATTTTTTAAAATCATTTATAAATGTAGAATTTACCATATCAATGGTTAAAGGTGTTTCTGGGGTATGCAAACTTAGTACATCAACTTTTTCTTGCAATTCTTTTAACGATACTTGAGTTGCATTATCATTACCAACATTTGGTTTTAGATCATAACAAAGTACCTCAACATCAAAACCTCTAAGTTTTTTAGAAAAGGCTTTCCCCATGTTACCATATCCAATGAGCCCAACGATTTTTCCGTCGAGTTCTAGTCCGCGATTTGCTTCTCGTTGCCATTTACCTTCTCGAACTTCGTTATCTGCTTTGTTGAGTTTATTAAACAAAGACAGTAGCATTGCTAAACTATGCTCACCTACGGCATTTCGGTTGCCTTCTGGAGCAGCGATTAATTTGATTCCTTTTTGCTCTGCATACTCACAATCTATATTTTCTAATCCGGCTCCAACACGACCAATAAATTTTAGATTCTCTGCGGCATCTATGAACGAGGCATCAATTTTAAATCGGCTACGTATTATGAACCCGTCGTATTGATGGATTATTTTTTTTATGGCTTCTTTTGAAGAGCTAAAGTCTTCATCATTTGTACATCCTAAAGCATTAAGTTGCTTTATGAGTAAAGGATGGTTTGCGTCTAGGTGGAGAATTTTCAAATTTCTGGATATTCGGTTTGTGTCATCTCATCTTGTACTTTTCCTGTATGCGCTGTGTCTAATTTTTCAAACAACAGTAGATGTACTTCTTCGCCATCTTTTGTGGATGGATTGTGTTCTACTCCTTTTGGTACAACAATAAGTTCTCCTTCTTTGACCACTTCTGTTCTATCTCTAAACTGCATATACAATGTTCCTTTAACAACTTGAAATAGCTCATCTTCATCATCATGACTATGCCATACAAATTCGCCTTTTATTTTAGCGAGAATGACTTGCATGCTATCTACAGTAGCAATACGATGTGGGTGCCATTGTTTAGTGAACAGTTTGTGTTTGTCTTTGATATTGATTGGCTTCATAAAAGATAGAAATTAGTGCCTTAAAGTTACAAAGTTTTGCGTTAGTGATGGAGCAATTGCTGGAGCTCCTCAAAGAGAGCGACTTGCGATAGCACGACCTGAAAGGAAACGCCCTAAAATATTAAAAACCGATAATCAAGCCCGAGAGTACGAAAAATAAATAAATCCCAAGAATATCATTACTGGTCGTTATAAATGGTCCTGTTGCAATTGCTGGATCAATTCCTCGCTTGTCTAAAATAATAGGGACAAACGTCCCAACGAGTGCTGCAACAACGATGACAGACATCATTGATACTGCTATTGCTAAACTTTCGGTAGTGTTTTGTCCAATAATAAAACCAAACAATATGACGAGCAAAGCCAAGACAAACCCGTTAATAAGACTTAATCCTACTTCTTTTAATAATCGACTCCCCATACTTCCTTTTACATTATCATTAGCAATACCTTGAACAATAATGGCGCTAGATTGTACGCCTACATTTCCTGCCATTGCAGCGATTAATGGTGTATAGAAAAACAATGATGGTACAGTTTCCATGATGTTTTCATACCCTTTCATGATAAACACACTCCCAAGACCTCCAAAAAGTCCTAAAACGAGCCATGGTAATCGTGCTCTTGTAAGCTCTAGAATACTATCATCTGCTTCGACATCTCCAGTAATACCTGCAGCCATCTGATAATCTTTCTCCGCTTCCTCCTTTAAAACATCGACGATATCATCAATGGTTATTCTACCCAATAATGTATGATTATCATCAAGAACTGGAATGGCTTCCAAATCATATTTAGACATCACTTTTGCAACATCTTCTACATCGTCATTTACATTAACAGAATCAACAGTGTCTTTTAATATATCTGCAATGTTTTGATCACTTTTTGCAACAATTAAATCTTTAAGAGATAAACGACCAATAAGTTTTTCTTCTTTATTAACGACATATATGGAGTGTACTCTTGTGACTTCTTGAGCCTGAGCTCTAATACGACGTAAGCATCCTGCAACCGTCCAGGTTTCATAAACCTTTACAAGTTCTTTGGCCATCAAACTACCTGCTGTATTGTCGTCGTAGGCAAGAAGCTCTGTAATTTCTTCTCTGTGTTCTTCGTCCTCGATTTTAGAGATAACTTCTGCTTGTCGTTCTTCAGGCAACTCAGCAATGATATCTGCTGCATCATCGGTATCTAGTTCTTCTACTTCTTCTGCAATTTCTTTTGCCGAAAGATTTTTAAGAACTTTCTCTCTGATGTCTTCATCCAATTCCATGAGGATCTCTGAAGTGGTTTCAGAATCCAATAATTTTATAACATAAATGGAATCTTCAAGATCTAATTCGTCAAGAATCTCGGCAACATCTGCGAAATGAAATTCATTAAGCACACGTTTGAGTTCCTTATCGTCTTTAGTTTCAACGCAAAGTTCAACCTGCTCGATGAGCTCATCGGTAAGTTCAAATTGACTATTTTCTCTTTCTAAGATCATTAGGTTGTTGACGTTTTTCTCTGCGGAAATAAAAAAATCTTAATCTTGATTCTCGTCGTTTTCAATTAGTTGTGTCAAATCTAAAAAGGATTCTACACTAAGTTGTTCTGGACGTTTGTCAAATATAACATTTGCTTTTAAATTATCTGAAAGATTAAAGCTTTTTAAGCTGTTGCGCAATGTTTTTCTGCGCTGTTGAAATGCCGTTTTCACCACTCTAAAAAACAACTTCTCATCAACTGGCAATGTGAAGTTTTCTTTTCTTTTGAGTCTTAATACTCCAGAGTCTACTCGTGGCGGTGGAATGAAAACTGTTGGTGGTACTGTAAACAAATATTCGGCTTCATAAAAGGCCTGAACCAAAACGGACATAATCCCATACACTTTAGAACCTTCTTTTGAACAAATTCGTGCTGCAACTTCTTTTTGAAACATTCCAGAAAACTCAGGAATTTGTTCACGCATTTCTAAGGTTTTAAAAACGATTTGAGTAGAAATATTATAAGGAAAATTACCAATGATAGCAAAAGGCTCATCATTAAAAATTTGAGTTATATCATATTTTAAAAAATCTTCTTCATGAACACGATCTGCCAAATTAAGATAGTTGGCTTTAAGGTATTCTACAGATTCTCTGTCAATTTCAATCACGTGCGTTTTAACGTCTTTCTTAAGTAAATACTTTGTTAAAACACCAGTTCCTGGACCAATTTCTAAAACATGCTTGTAGCCTTCTAATGTTAAGCTATCTGCTATATCTTTAGCGATATTCTCATCATTAAGGAAATGCTGTCCCAAATGTTTTTTTGCTCTGACTTGATGGTTATTTGACACGCTATCTATATTTTAAGTAAACTTCACACTATATTCATCTACGATATGAAGCTCTGTTCTAAATGCTAATGATTTACCTGCAAAACGTTTTAAACCCTCTTGTCTTAATCTATCTGCATCTTCTTTGTAATAAGCATCTAATGCTTCTCTAGAATATGAACGGTATTGAATAGAATAGGTTTGTCCTCCCATTTCTTCTTCAATCAACACTTTTGTTAATGTTGCTTTTTCAAATTTCCCAGTTCCTAATACCTTCGGAATATGTTCTTTAATCCATAATAGCCATTCGTCATGAATGGTGTCTTCTACGTTAACTGTAACATTATATATATACATGACACTTTTTATAAATTCTTTGCAAATAACAGAAGTTCTTCGTTGTCATCAAAGGGTTTTACTGTTTTTTGGTAAGATAAGCCTAATTTTTCCAAAAGGTTAATGGATGGTTTGTTTATTGGAAGTGTAATTGCACAGATGGTTTTGATACCAAATTCGTTTTTGGCGAGTGTCATAATCTCATTAGTAGCCTCGAAACCATAACCTTTTCCATGATATTCTGGTAGCATAGAAAACCCTATATCAATGTGCTCTAGGCTGTCTCGTTTTAGTAATCCGCAGGTACCTATAGACTTTAGGTTTTCTGCTTTGACTTGCATTTTATAATACCCATAACCGTTCTCTTCATAACATTTAAGTTGGTTATTTTTTATAGAATCTGCTGCAGCTTCAACTGTTTTAATATTGCGATCACCTATGTATTTGAGCCAACCTGGTGTATTCATTAATTCTAAAATAAATGGCGCGTCGTCTACGGTGATTTTGGAAAGAATGAGACGATTGGTTTCTGCTATTTGCATTAGTATATAATTTGGTTATTAATTCAATCTTATATGTTTATGATTTAGCAATCATTTTGTAATACTCTAATTAATCGCATCACCACGAAGCATTCTAAAACGCTTTCTGGCTTCAATAAAATAAATACTGTCTTGGTGATTGAAGATGATTTTCTCGTAGAGTTCTTTTGCTTTCTCTGGTTGTGCTAATTGATTTTGGTAGAGTTCTGCTAAATAAAAATGAGCATCATCAGCTAAAATTTCATCTCTGTAATTGGCAATGATATATTCATAAGTAGCAACCGCTTTATCTATTTGTTTGGTTTTCTCATAGAGTTTCGCTTGCATATATAAGGCTTGGTCCTCTATAGATTCGCCTTTATGTTCTTTTAATATTTTATCTAAAAGCGCGATGGCTTCATTGCTTTTATTTTGAAAGGACATCAAGTCTGCTTTTGAATATAATTTTAAAGCGGTTTGTAATGAGTCTTCATCTTTATTATCTGAAATGAGCAATTTTAATTCTAAGGCGTCATTGGCAATTAATTGAGAAGTTGAGGACTTCAAGATTTTTAACTGTGATTCTGCCCATTCAAAATCGCCTTTATAATAACTTGTTTTGGCAACTTTAAATCGTGCTTCTTGAGAAATCGTACTATTTTTTAGATTGGCTTGAATTTGTGTATAGTAAATCAAAGCTTCATTAAATCGCTCTTGAAACACAAGAATATCGCCTAACTTGAGTTTTACAGTTGCTTCTTGGAAGTTAGATAAATTTAGTTTTAGACTCTTTTTTAAGAAATCACTAGCGTCTTTTGGTTGCTTTTTATTGAAGGCTAGAAAATTTCCGTAGGCAATTTGAAGTGCAATTGTTTGCTCATATTTTCCATATTCAAAAAACAACGTATTGAATTTTTCATCAATGTCTTTTAGTTGCTTTTCATCTGCGTTTTCAATCTCAATTTCTAACATGTATTGATGCGCTGTCAATATCGTATTGATATCTTGAGAGTTTTCTAGGACATATTCAAAAATAGAATTGGACATTTTATAATCCTTCTGTTTTACTGTTGTCATAGCCAAGTCTATAATACGGCTTAAGCTCTCTTGATCTCTACGATACAAAGCCTTCTCTTGTATAAATGCTTTATTATATTCTTTTTGCTGGATGTACAACCAACTCAACATGTTGTTCCAATGAGGTTGTGGATTGGATTGTGATTTCTTGAGAAGCAGCGTTCTTAATGTTAAATTATTTTCATTCTCTTTATTCTCTGACACAAAATCACTGAACGCTCTTTTTGCTGTACTGAGAAAAGTTGGCTTAGCCTCTATGTAGTCTAAATAGTTAGAAAACAGTAATTCTATATTTCCTTGTTCTCCATATATACGAGCCATTTGCATATTAAAATTGAGATCTGGATTTAATTCCATTCCTTTTTTATAGGCTTCTAAAGCTTGATCTAATAATGAAAAGTCTTGAAATTTTTTGGCTATTCCATAAGTGTAACTTGGTTTTTCTTCTACTTTTTGAATGGCTTCCTTATAATATTTATTAGCCAAATCTAAACTATCTTTAAGCTGATAATTATACCCTAGTTCTACTAGTAATGGTGGGTAATTAATCTCTTTCATACGTTGTAAAATCTGTTCTTGCGCTTCGTCATAGCGTTCTAATTGTTGCAATGTTTCTACAATTTTATAAATGTATTTTGAGCTTTTTTTCTTTTCGTTTAGTTTTTGGTAAGACATCAATGCTTTATCAAATTCACCACGCCTAAAGTAATCATCTGCTAATTGTTCGCTTTGCGAGAACAACATACCACATGATAAAAATGCTAAACAGATTATTATTTGACGCATATAAAATTTTAATTTATGTAAATATAACACATACAATAAAGAGATATTGTGAATGTTTTTATAATTAATTCGGCATATACCTGCTTAATTCTGTTATATCGTTTATTGTTTTTAAATATATAGCAAAAAAAATGCCCAAACGTGAGTTTAGGCATGACCGACAAAATAAATGTGCTATTAATCTATTCTTTACAAAATGATTCAGTTATTCTGCTAGGCGTTCTTTAATGTTTTTTTTGTCAATTCAGTTTTATAAAAAAACTTTACTCGCCAAAACAACTAGTACAACTAGTAGAACAATGCGTTTTATATTTTTCATAATTAAGTAGGTTGGTTATTATTTGGAATACTAACATCCTAATTATTATTCAAAAAACAAAGAAAAATGCCAAAAAATCGTTGAACAACGTCTTTTTTTAGCATTTAAACGATATTTACATGTAATTTTCCTACAAAATTAAATTTTATCGAATCCTGTATATGGGATTAAAACTTCTGGTATATTGATACCATCTTCTGTTTGATAGTTCTCTAATATACCTGCTAAAACACGAGGCAATGCCAGAGAGCTTCCATTTAAGGTATGCGCTAATTCGTTTTTACCATTACTATTTTTAAAACGTAAGCGTAAACGATTTGCTTGGTAAGATTCAAAATTAGACACACTTGAAATTTCTAACCAACGATCTTGTGCTGTAGAAAATAATTCAAAATCATAGGTCATTGCTGCTGGAAAACCAGTATCTCCACCACACAAACGTAAAATTCTATATGGCAATTTTAACTCAGCTAAAATGTCTTTTACATGCGCAATCATACCATCAAAAGCTTTGTAAGAATTGTTAGGATGCTCCACACGAATAATTTCAACTTTATCAAATTGATGTAATCTATTTAATCCACGTACATGCGCACCATAACTTCCAGCTTCTCTTCTAAAACATGGTGTGTAACCTGTAATACCAATTGGTAAATCGGTTTCGGCTAACAAGACATCTCTAAATACATTAGTTCCTGGAACTTCTGCAGTAGGAATTAAATATAAATCGTCTCGAGAGTCATGATACATTTGTCCTTCTTTATCTGGTAATTGACCTGTCCCATAACAAGATGCTTCATTTACTAAAAGCGGCAATTGATACTCAGTATATCCAGCATTTGTGTTTTTATCTAAAAAGTAAGCAATTAAAGCACGTTGTAATTTGGCACCTTTTCCTTTATAAACAGGAAAACCTGCACCTGCAATTTTATTACCTAATTCAAAGTCAATGATATCATATTTCTTGGCTAATTCCCAATGCGGTAATGCACCTTCATGAAGCTTTGGGATATCACCTTCACTATAAATTTCCTCATTATCTTCTTCAGAGTTTCCTTTAGCGACACTCTCATGAGGTACGTTTGGAATCTTATATAATAATTGAGTAAGCTCTTCAGACTTGGCGTTTAGTTTGTCACCTAAAGCTTTAGAATCCTCTTTAAACTGTGCCGTTTTTTCTTTTAAAACATTTGCTTCAGAAGCTTTACCAGATTTATAGAGCATTCCAATTTCTTTTGAAAGCGTATTAGATTCTGCAAGTGTGTTATCCAAATTTGTTTGCAATTGTTTACGCTCCTCATCTAATGAAATAGCATCTTCAATCATTTGTGTGGCATCAATATTTCGCTTTGCCAAACGCTTAATAACATCTTCTTTATGGTCTCTAATAAATGCAACTTGTAACATGATATTCTTCTATATTAAATTTACCTCATCCAATTGACAAGGTCTGTATTTTAAAACGTCAAAATTAATGAATTGTGAGTTATTCTAGTCTAGATTTGAAGGTAAAATCCAATCATGGTGTTTAAAAGAATTCCATTTCACACTGGCTAAATCAACTTTAGAATCAATAAGCTGTTTACTAGGCCTGCCATTTACACTTACATACGCTCTTACATACACTTCTATATCCATTCCTTTTTTAGCATAAATAGATTTTAAACGTTGTGCAAATTGCCACATCACATCTGGTTTACTGCTAGCGCTTCGTATTTGTTTTTTAGTCAAATAATCTTCTAATTTAACTCGTATTTCTACGTGCGTATTTTTATCTACAACTCTAAAACTGGTATTAGCGCTTTTTGAACGCAACATCATTCTCCAAGATAATCTATGACCTTCCTCTGTCCATAATACATTATCTTGTATGAAGTGATGTCTTAAAGGAAGTGCTATTTGAATCATAAAGTATAGTACAAAGACAGTTTTAAAAACTGTTGCATACGATGGTATTTCAATGTGCTCTTCGGAAAACAATGTCTTTCCTTTTAAAAATAGCTTCTGAATGATACTAGGCTCAAAAAAGAACACTGCAAAAGCTAACGATAGATATGGAAAGATCCCAACCTGAAAAATAAACGAGTTAAATAAGTGGAAAAATATTGAAGCAAAAAAGGCAACTTTTCTGGTTCGTTTCCAAAGTAATAGAGGGATTATGAGACCGTCAAATAAAATTCCGCCATAGGCTATCATGTAATGAACAAATTTTTGTTGCAATATATCTCCCACGATAACATAATGCGACTTACTTCTCATCAACAATTCTGGCACAGTTAAATCCAACCAATCGGGATACATTTTAGCAATTGAAGCGTAAGTATATAATATTAATAGCTGCATAATAAAAACCAATCTACACCAATTAGGCATTGATATACTTTTGATACTTGGGTTTTGTTTAGCATCAATTGAGGCGTATTTATGAGCTGGCAAAAACACCATAATAGCGCTTAAAATCATCAAAAAATAGTAGTGATTATTATAAGAGGACTTTTGCATTAAATAAGTTGTAGCCCATAATAATGTGAATGCGAGCATACTTATTCTATACTTGTAACCTACCATGACGAACAAACCACAAATACCCATTAGTATATAATGAGCGTACATCCACTCACCTTGTATGACTTGTAAAAAATCAAAACCAATAAAATTAAATGTAAAATCTGGCTCAACAAGTGTTCTTCTAATCCAACCCGTAAAAATTGCTCCAACACTTTCTAGAAAAATTAAAGCTCCAAATAAAATTCTAAATACAATTAGAGAACTGTTATCTATATGTTTAAATAAGACCTTATTCATGATGTTGCTCAATACGTTTTAGAGCATTCTTTTTATCTTCTTGAAGTTGAGTTTTCAATAAATTAACAGATTCAAATTTATGCTCATCTCTCAAATGATGCAAGATTTCAATTTTAAGCACTTTATCATAGAGGTTCCTATCTAAGTCAAAAAAGTGAACTTCAATAGATTGTTTTTTGCCTTCAAACGTTGGGTTTTTACCAATGTTCATCATTCCAAACACTGTTGTGTTTTCTATAAAAGACTGCACAACATAAACGCCGTCTTTAGGTATTAATTTATAAGCTTCCTGTACATTAATATTTGCAGTTGGGAAGTTTAAAGTTTTCCCTATGCCTTTTCCTTTTATAACTTGACCAGATATAAAGTAAGGTTCTCCTAGGTAAGAATTTGCAGTTTCAATATCTCCATCTAACAGTGATTGCCTAATTTTAGTTGAGCTTACAGCGACATCTTTTATGTCTTGCGCAGAAATTTCTTCTACAGTAAATCCATATTTTTTTCCATAAATTTTTAGGTCATCTATATTTGCTGTTCTGTTTTTTCCGAAGTGATGATCATAACCAATTATGATATGCTTAGCATTAAGTTCATCTACAAGAATTTGTTTGACATAATCCTTTGCAGACAAATCAGCAAAGTCCTTTGTGAATTTTTTAATCACTAATTCATCTAAGCCAAATTGAGATAATACATCTTTACGTTCACCAATAGAATGTAATAGCTTAATATCAAAATCAGGTTGTAAAACCATTCTAGGATGCGGAAAAAAAGTAAGTACAATAGATTTTAAGTCTTTTTCTTTTCCTGTTTTTACAAGTCGTCGTATAATTTTTTGATGACCAATATGCACACCATCAAAGGTTCCTATAGTAATTATAGAAGGAGACCTATGTTTGATATTTATGGTATTTGTTTTCAGTACCTGTTTTTTTTTGTAAAAGTAGTTATAATCATAGGTAAATAAAAAGAGGGTTGAAAAAAATCAACCCTCTTTTTTAATAGAATATGTTTAAGATATTATTCTTTGATAAACGGTAATGTTATCGAAGCATTATCTTTTGTAATTCTAATAAAGTACATACCATTACTTAAAGACGTTGTATTAATTGCAAGATCTTCATTAGTTGCAATAGTTCTTTTAGTAATAGACTGTCCTAACATATTAACAATCTCATAACTATTAGGTAAATCATTTGTGTTACCTAATTTGATATTTAATTGATTAGCTGATGGATTAGGATACACATATAGGTTACCATTAGAGAAATAGTCATCTACACTAAGTGCAAATGTTGATACTTGAGTAGACTCTGTAGTCCCAAACTCTCCACCACTAAATATGATTGAATCGTCATCTGTTCTTAATTCATAAGAACCTGTACCATATGCACAACAAATACCATCTCCATAACTATCATTAATTGTAAATGTGTAGCACATTTCTGGTACTACCATAAATACTTCATCAATTGGTGTAGAGTTATTATTTGTATAAGGACCTCCAGAAGCCACTACTCCATTTTCATCACTGAAAGACCAAGTTGTTTCACTTCCATAGTCATCTGGAGTTATAGTAAGTCTTACCTCTGTCGTAGAAGCATAAGAATCTGATCCTGTAAAAGTCGCAGTAGTAACATCATTACAACTACGCTCATCTGCATTACCATTAGGAGATGCAATTGACACATTAAAATCGTGCTCACCACCACTAGCAGTAATAACTGGAAGATCAAGGTCTACAAATTCTCCATTAGCAAGATTTCCTGTCCAAGGATAATCTGTTGACGTTCCACCATCAATATCATAAGATATAGTTGCAGACGTTAATGTAACCGTACCAAAGTTTTGAACTCTAATACTAGGCACAATTTCTCCAGTACAAGCAGCACCAGGAACTAATTGATTAATTTCTATACTTCCATCATTACTTACATCTGCTAAAGGTGTACACTTATCAGATGTTGTCGTATTAGGTCTATTTGCAGAATTTGTCATTGCTGCAATAACTCTAGCCTTTTGGTCATTAGTAAAAACATTCATACAAGAATCATCAGTGTAATCCATATAGTTTCTAACCATATCTAAATCACCACATGACATATGTGTTGTAGGGCATCCAAAATTAGGAGAGTCTACAGCTGGAGTATCTGCACATTGATCACCTCCTCCACATCCACCTTGGAAGGTGTGAAATAAAGCTAAATAATGACCTACTTCATGTGTCATAGTTCTACCTAAGTTAAAGTTACCAGGAATGGTAACTCCAGGTGCATCATTACTACCAAAGTATGTATAATTAGATACAACACCATCAGTATTTGCTGGACCTCCAGGAAACTGAGCAAATCCTAATAATGAATTATCAGCAAAATTTACTGACCACATGTTCATATATTGAGATGCATCCCAAAAAGTTGCAGGTTTTAAAACACTGTCAGTATTTCCACCAGGACCTGACCAAGTCGTACTTACTGCAGACATATCTACTCTATCAATACCTGTAGTTACACATCCATCTGGATCTTGCTGTGCTAGGCAAAATTCAACCTCAACATCAGCTCCATTTGGATCACTGTTAAAACCATTGGTTCCAACTATACGCCTAAAATCTTCATTAAGCACTTGAATTTGTGAAAGTACTTGAGCATCAGAAATATTAGCACCAGTTCCAATTGGTTCTCCATTGTGAATTACATGAACTACAACAGGAATTGTAAATTGAAGTACTCTTCTAGAACCAGATTCTAATTGTCTTTTAATCTCTGCGATTTTTGGAGCCATTTGACGTTCAAAAGCATCGCTACCCATCATGTTTGGGTTGTCAATTAATAATTGAGCATTGTATTCATCTGTAGCACAGTTTCTAACTTGTTCTGCATTTTTTTCTTGAGCAGTAATACTAAAACAAGAGAAAATCATTGCAAAGCAAATAAGTTTAAAAGTAAAGTTTTTCATATCATGAATTTTATTAATTGTATTTAAGCTACCAAATTAATAAAATTATTTGAAACCTTTAACATGTATCAGTGTGTTTTATAGATCCGTTTACAATTCTTTACAATTATCTTGTTAATTTTTTAGAGTTTCTTCGACTAATAGAATAATTTTATAAAAAAAATAACTATATCATGAAATTAACTTTACAAAAAACTTTAAGTTGTTTACTGTTATTTGCAGTGAGCTTAAGCTTTTCTCAAGGTAAAATTTGGACCAAAAGCAATGTGAGTACTGACGATAATACGTTGTCAAAGTTTCACTTAGAATCATCTCAAGTTGAAACATTTACATTTAACGCTAATGCTTTAAATCAAAGAGTTCAACTTGCCCCAGTAAGAGGCGTAGCTAAAAATAGTTCTAATACAATTATCGACATTCCTTCTCTTAATGGAGAGCTTGAACAATTTAGAATCTATGAAGCACCTGTTTTTTCTTCGGAATTAGCTGCTCAATATCCAAACATAAAATCTTATGTTGGCTATAGTGTTGAAGACCCAAAAACTCGTTTAAGCATGAGTGTATCTCCTCAAGGAGTTCAAACGATGATTTCTTCTGTTGATAAAGAAACAGTATTTATGATGCCAGTATCTCATGGTTCAACAAACTATCTTTTATATACTAAATCTTCTAGAGGAGATTACGATAGTGAATTTATTTGTAGCACTATTGATGAGGCAATTGAATCTTCTCAAAACAGAACAAATGAATTTCAAAGAGATGCAGATGATCAAACACTTAGAACCTATAGATTAGCACTATCAGTAAATGGAGAATACACAACATACCATGGAGGTACTGTTGCTGGTGCATTAGCAGCCATTAATGCAACTATGACTAGAGTTAATGCAGTATTTGAAACAGATATGGCCATCACATTTACTTTAATAGATGCACCTCAATTAATTTTCACAAATGCTGCAACAGATCCTTATAGTGCTAATTTAGGTGCTTGGAATGCAGAATTAGCAAACACATTGGATGCCAATCTAGCTGATGGTGATTACGACATTGGACACATGTTTGGTGCTACAGGTGGAGGTGGTAATGCAGGATGCATAGGTTGTGTTTGTGAAAACGGTACAATCAATGCAGGTAATCATAAAGGTTCAGGTATTACATCTCCTGCAGATGGTATTCCAGAAACTGATACGTTTGATATTGATTATGTGGCTCATGAAATTGGGCATCAAATGGGAGCAAATCATACATGGTCTTTCCAACAAGAAGGTGTTGGTGTTAATGTAGAACCAGGAAGTGGAACAACAATAATGGGTTACGCTGGTATTACTGGAGCTAATAATGTAGCTTTAAATAGTGATCCTTACTTTCATTATGTTAGCATTAACCAAATATTAAATAATGTTAATTCTGGACCTAACCAATGTGCAGTGACAACTGCAATATCTAATAATCCTCCATCTGCAGATGCTGGGCAAGATTTCACAATACCTAATGGTACAGCTTACATTTTAAAAGGCGCTGCTACAGATGCAGACGGAACAGATATGCTAACTTATTGCTGGGAACAAAACAATAACGGTACGACTACAAATACAAGTTTTGGACCAACAAGCACAAGTGGAGCACAAACAAGATCTTTACCACCTACAACCTCTCCAGATCGTTATATTCCTAACTTAAATAGAGTTTTAAGTGGACAATTAACCGAAACAAATCCTAGTGTAGGATCAGATTGGGAAACGGTATCTACAGTGGCTAGAAATTTAACTTGGGCTTTAACCGTAAGAGATAGAGAACCAACTGCAACCGGACTTAATGGTCAATCTAGTTTTGATTTAACATCATTAACTGTTAATGCAACTGCTGGACCTTTTGTTGTAACATCACAAAATGATGGCAGTACTTGGTTAAGTGGAACTGAAGAAATGATTACTTGGGATGTTGCAGGAACTACTGCAAATAACATTAACACCTCAAATGTAAATATTTTGTTATCTAATGATGGTGGACAAACATTTGATATAGTATTGGCAGCAAACACACCAAACGATGGTAATGAAATGATAACAGTACCAAATGCCGATTCTGCATCTTGTCGTATTATGATTGAACCTATTGGTAATATTTATTATGCTGTTAATAGCGAAGAGTTCCCATTAGATATAGAGGTTACAGAAACGTGTACTGAATACGCGTCTGGAGCTGTTAATCTAGCGATTCCTGATGGCGTTGGAGCAAACACAGCTGGACCTACATTAACAAATGTTATTACTATACCTGATGCAACTACAATTGGTGAAATTAAAGTTAATGTTGATGTATCTCATACATGGATTGGTGATTTAGTAGTTACTATCACACATCCTAATGGAACTGAGGTAAGTACTCTTTGGAATAGAAACTGTAATTCCGGAGTTGATGACTTTGACGTTATATTTGAGGATGGAGCAGCTGCCATTACATGTGCATCTCCTACAATTGGAACTGCTAGTCCTTCATCTCCATTAGATGTGTTTTCTGGACTTGATAGTGCTGGAGATTGGACAATTTCTTTAACTGATTTCTTTAATGCTGATACAGGTACTCTTAATGATTGGTCTATTGAAGTTTGTACAACTACAGAAACACCTCTTAGTGTAGATGAATTTGCAGCTGGAGAATTTTCAATATTCCCTAACCCTAACAAAGGAGAGTTTACTATTAAATTAAACTCATCTTCAAATAAAGATATAAACGTTGACATCTTTGATATTAGAGGACGACAAATCTTTAATGAAGCGTATACTAATAATTCAGATTTTAATCAAGTTGTAAGATTAAACTCAATTCAATCTGGTATTTATTTAGTTAAGGTAAGTGATGGTGAAAAAGAAACGACAAGAAAAATTGTTATAGAATAATTTTTTCTTCGGAAGATTAAAAAAAAGAGAGACAAATATGTCTCTCTTTTTTATTTACCATTAAAGCTATTCATTGTATTATTTATGCCTGCTGTACCAAATGATTTGATAATCTCAACAGCTATTTCTAAGCGCTCAGAAAGCTTCTCATTTTCTTCATCTGTCCATTCACCAAGTACATAGTCTACTTGTCTTCCTTTACTAAACTCATCACTAATACCAAATCTAAATCTATTGTACTTCGTAGATTGCAATGTGTTTTGAATATCCTTTAAGCCATTGTGTCCTCCATCGCTACCTTTAGTCTTTACTCTAATGTTTCCGAAGGGAAGGTTTAAATCATCTGTAATAACTAATAAGTTTTCTAGAGGCACCTTTTCTTTTGTTAACCAATATTGAACTGCCTTTCCGCTTAAATTCATATAGGTACTAGGCTTAAGAAGAATGAACGTTCTCCCTTTAAATTTATAGGTTGAAAGATCACCAAGCTTTTGAGTTTCAAAGGTAAGATCTTCTTTTTTAACTAAAGCATCTAATACTTTGAAGCCTATATTATGTCTAGTATTTGCGTATTTCTCGCCAATATTACCTAGCCCAACGATAAGAAATTTTTTCATAGGATCTGTTTCTTCTACATCTAAGGATGTGGAGTTCCAATTACATATATTACGGATAAATTTCCAGATAATAGTTCTGTTTAGGTGTGTTAAAAATAAAAAAAGCATTCTATATAAATAGAATGCTTTTTAATATAATAGATAAAATAAGTTCTATTCTTGAGCTGCTTCTGCTGGAGCATCTCCTCCTTCAGTTGCTGCTTCTGCTCCTTCTTCTAATTCTTCTTCATCTTCATCTTCAACAACAGCTGCTCTTGCAGTCTTAATTTGAACGACAACTGTATTGTCTGAATGAAGTATCGTATAATCTTCACCTTCTAAAGCAGTAACATATAATTTACTACCAATTTTAAGAGGTGTAATATCTGCTTCTAAGAAATCTGGTAAATTTTTAGGTAAAGCTTTTACTCTTAATTTACGTCTGTTCTTACGAAGAATACCACCATTTAAAACACCTTTAGATGTTCCTATAACATGTACAGGAATGTTCATAGCTATTTCTTTGTCTTCAAATAAGCGGTAGAAATCTACGTGTAGAATTCTATCTGATACTGGGTGAAATTGGATGTCTTGTAAGACAGCATCATAAGTTTCACCGTTTTCTATGGCAATCACAACTGTATGCGCGTTTGGCGTGTATACAAGTTTAGAGAAAGCCAATTCTGGTGCAGAGAAATGCACGTTTTGGTCTCCTCCGTATAATACGCAAGGAACCTGACCAGCATTACGTAAAGCTTTCGTTGCCTTCTTGCCTACGCCTTCTCTTTGAGATCCATTGATTGTAATTGATTTCATTGTTTGTGTTTATATTAATATTAAAATTACATTAAAAATTTTGAGCTAATAGATTTGTTGTAATGCACGTTATGCATTACTTCTGCAAATAAATCAGCACAGCTTAAGACTCTAATTTTTTCACTTTTTTGTTTTAGAGGAATTGAATCTGTTACAATTAGTTCCTGTAATTTAGAGTTCTCAATTTTATTATAAGCATCTCCAGATAGAATAGGATGTGTACAAATAGCTCTTACACTAAGCGCTCCTTTTTCCATCATAAGATCTGCTGCTTTGGTTAAAGTTCCAGCGGTATCAACCATATCATCAACCAACACTACATTTTTTCCTGTAACGTCACCAATTAATTCCATATGAGAAATCACATTAGCTTTTGCACGTTGTTTGTAGCAAATAACAACATCACTTACTAAAGCTTTAGAATACGCATAGGCACGTTTTGATCCACCCATATCTGGTGAAGCAATCGTTAGGTTATCTAAATTAAGTGATTTTAAATATGGTAAAAATATAGTTGATGCAAACAAATGATCTACAGGTTTCTCAAAGAATCCTTGTATTTGATCTGCATGCAAATCCATTGTAATAATACGTGTAGCTCCAGCA
>CAJQOA010000160.1 GCA_905479815.1 uncultured Psychroserpens sp. | reverse complement strand
CCTCAAATTGTAAAATGGTCTATACTAGGTGTTTTAGTCTTATCATTTGTTTTTGCATTTGCTAGTTTCATTTTAAGCAAGAAAAAACGCTATGGTTTCACATCAACACTCATTATTGCTGCAACCATATTAATTGGAACTGCATTACCAGAAGGTTCTGGGATTCAAGACAAATCATTTACTATTGGTTTAGATTGGTTACTTATAGATGTATTAGTCTCTGCCATTGTATTTATTCCAATTGAGTTATTTCTACCAAAACGTTTAAACCAGACCAAATTTCATGAGGAATGGCGTACAGATTTAGTCTATTTTATTGTGAGTCATTTATTCATTCAAGTGATTGGTGTTATTGTTCAGTTTCCTGCAACGACTATGTTTGCAAGTATAGGTTTAGATGGATTTCAAAACACCATACAATCGATACCGTTTTTACCACAACTATTTGTCGCTCTATTAGTCTCAGACTTATTTCAATATACAGCACATTATTTCTTTCATAAGATTCCATATTTATGGCGTTTTCATGCCGTACACCATTCTACAAAAAACTTAGATTGGCTAGCAGGTTCTCGCACACACTTTTTTGATCTGGTTGTTGTAAGAGCGATGTCTTTTATTCCAATTTATGTGTGTGGTTTTGATAGCTCTGTATTTTTCACGTACATCGTTATTGTATCGTTTCAAGCCGTTTTAGCACATGCAAATACGAGAATAAACTTTGGGTTTTTAAAATATGTATTCGTTACACCACAATTTCATCATTGGCATCACTCTGATGACCCAAAAGCTTATGATAAAAATTTTGCCATTCACTTTCCGTTCATTGATATGATTTTCGGGACGTATTATGATGAAGGTGACGCATGGCCAAAGAGTACAGGATTAGGCGATGTGCACTACCCAAAAGGCTATGCCAAACAATTTGTGTACCCTTTTGTTAAAAACCCTCAGGAAGACTTAGAAGATGCTAGTGAACGCTAGCTCAATAATGTATACAAAAAAAGCTCCTCATTTCTGAGAAGCTTTGTTATTCTGGGTGGAAGACCGGGTTCGAACCGGCGACTTTCGGTACCACAAACCGACGCTCTAACCAGCTGAGCTACAACCACCATTTGTGCGCATTTTTCAATGCGTGTGCAAATGTAAAATAATTCACACTTACTACAAAGACTTTTTTTCGAAATTATTAGTTAAAATATAATCGAAACAAAGGCTCATAAAATTTTATTGCTTTATTTTAAATCAAACAAGCTATCAACAGCAACGTAACGTTCTACAGTAAAGCCTTCAGCATAATCAACTCCTATTAAACGTCCCAAGTCACTTGCTCTATATTTGATGCTATCTGTAAAGTTTTTACTGGTTATGGGTGTTTGAGGTTCTTTACTATTTGGGTCATAAAATTGTGTTTTGTATGCAGCAACAGAAGCCATTTTAACATCTATATATCCTGTTATATCGACAGCAACATCTGGTTCTATATGTTTCCATTGGATGTAATGATATACTTGTTTTGGTCGCCATTTATCTTGGATGTTTCCGTCAAGTATCGTTTCTATTTTTATGAGTCCGCTTAAAAAACAAGCATCACTTACTAATTTACTGCCTTTTCCATGATCAATATGACGATCATCAATAGCATTACACAATACGATATCTGGTTGATATTTACGTACCATTTCAATAATTTTGAGTTGGTGTTCTTTATCGTTTATAAAAAACCCATCTGCAAAACCCAAGTTCTCTCTTACAGTGACACCTAAAATTTTTGAAGCATCACTAGCTTCTTGGTCTCTAGTTTGAGCTGTACCACGTGTTCCTAACTCACCTCGAGTTAAATCTACAAGCCCTACTTTTTTTCCGTTAGCAATTTCTTTAGCTATTGTGCCTCCACATCCTAATTCTATATCATCTGGATGTGCTCCAAATGCGAGTATATCTAATTTCATTGACAATTATGTATTTAATATAAAGTTCTAATATCTATTATGAAGTCCATTCAGCTTGCTCTTTTTCTGATAAAAATGTCCAAGCTACGACTCTACTGATTTTATTACCTAAAGAGATTTGTAAAATTTTAAAGTCTGTTGCTCCTAATTTTTTTAATGAGGTTTCCATACTTAAAACATGCTGTGTTCTAGACACCAAACATGTATACCAAAAACAATTTGTTTTTTGAAGTGAGCTTTGATACAGATAATTATGTACAAAGGCCTTCTCACCTCCTGGATACCACAATTCTTTTGCAGTACCACTAAAGTTACGAACCACTTTACTAGTTTGTTTCCCTAAACCTTTTTGTTTTAGCAACGTACTTTCATTAGCGTGTTCTTCATCTTTATAAAATGGTGGATTACACATCACAGCACTCACCTTATCATTAGATTTTAAAACTCCAGTGAGGATATTTTGTTCATTATCTTGATAGCGTAATTCTATAGCTTTACTAAGCTTATTTTTAATTAGTATTGTTTGGGCAGACTTGATGGCTTGTTTGTCAATTTCCGAGGCAATAAAATGCCAACCGTATTCTGCATGTCCCAATAAAGGATATATACAAGATGCGCCTGTACCGACATCTAATACTG
>CAJQOA010000159.1 GCA_905479815.1 uncultured Psychroserpens sp. | reverse complement strand
TCAAGTAGGTGTTATGTTACCATTTAGTAGAAGTCATGAAACACAATCTGATGAGATTGGGTTGTATTTAATGGCAATTGCTGGTTATAATCCTTCTGAAGCATCAGAACTATGGAAACGTATGAAAGCAAATAGTGGAGGTCAAGCACCACCAGAATTCATGAGCACACATCCATCAAACGATACAAGAATTAACAACCTAACACAATGGGCTCCTAAAGCAGAAGCTGAAGCCAAAAAATTTGGAGTAGATTCATTTAGACCTTTAGGTAACTTTTAATTGTAAAGATTAAAATTTATAGTAATTTAGAAGCTGCCCAATAAAGGGCAGCTTTTTATTTACTAACTATGGCAAAACTTGAAAAAGGCAGCAAGAAACTTCTTAATGCTTGGGCCTTTTATGATTGGGCAAATTCAGTATATACGTTAACGATTGCCTCCTCTATATTTCCTTTGTTTTATGCGTCTTTATTTGATACAAAAGATGAGCTCGTTTCAGCCTTTGGGTTTTTAATGAAGCAAGAAACGTTGATTACTATTGTTACTGCTTTCACATTTTTAATTGTTGCAATTTTATCTCCAATATTATCAGGTATTGCAGATTATGTAGGTAATAAAAAGAATTTTATGAAATTCTTCTGTTACGTAGGATCTGCTGGATGTATTGGTTTGTATTTTTTTGATTTAGATCATATCCACGTAAGTCTTTTGTTTTATTTTATGGGATTAATAGGGTATTGGGGAAGCCTTGTGTTTTATAATTCATATTTGCCTGATATTGCTCTTCCAGAGCAACAAGATAGTATAAGTGCTAAAGGGTTTTCTATGGGTTATATTGGAAGTGTTCTTCTTCTTGTAGCCAATTTAGCTATGGTTATGACTCAGGACACTATGGAAGGTGCTAGAGAAATGATGAAGTACTCATTTATTACTGTAGGTATTTGGTGGGCATTATTTAGTCAATATACTTTTTATGTGCTACCAAACGGAACATCTCCAGGGCATAAAGTTACCAAAGCTATTCTCTTTAATGGTTTTAAAGAGCTTCGAGTCGTATGGTCTCAATTAAAAGAGGATTTGAGACTTAAACGTTATTTATATGCGTTTTTTGTGTTTAGTATGGCAGTACAAACTATAATGCTAATCGCAACATATTTTGGTGAGAAAGAAATTACTTGGATTTCTGATAGCGAGAAAACGACAGGGTTGATTGGTAGTATTTTGGTGATACAATTGGTAGCAATCTTAGGAGCGTTTTTGACGTCTAAAGCGTCTGCTAAATTCGGAAATATTAAAACCTTAATAGTCATCAATTTTATTTGGATGTGTTTATGTTTTTATGCTTACTTTATGAAAACTCCACTTCAGTTTTATATCGCAGCAGGATTGGTAGGTATGGTTATGGGAGGAGTTCAATCTTTAGGACGTTCTACATATTCAAAATTTCTTCCAGAAACTGAGGACACGACGTCCTATTTTAGTTTCTATGATGTTGCAGAAAAGATTGGAATCGTTATAGGTATGCTCATGTTTGCCATAGTCTCTGAATATTGGTCAATGAGATACGGAATATTATTTTTATTCGTTTTCTTCTTAATAGGTATTGTTTTGTTATTTAGAGTTCCTAAGGAAAACAAATAAATTAGTATGTTTGTAGAAACCCAATTCGAAATACGCGTGAGAAGTATTTTAGTCCTTTTAATTTGTGTAATTGCATTCATTTCTGTGTCTTGTCAAAACGAGCCTTATGAAGGTGAAATTCCAAGTAGTGGATTAAATTGTGAAACAGCTATAGCTAATACAGCACAAGCAGCTTTAAGTTTTCTATCAGCAAATGATGATAATTATACACAACTATGTATTGCTTATCGTAACGCTTTACAAGCGCAAATTCTAGCTTGTGGTGATCCAGACGGTAGTTTGCAAACTGCGATAGATGCTTTGGGTGATTGTACTATCACTGTTACTATGGAAGATGATTGTGATAGTGCTTCAGATGAAGTTGATGCAGCAGAACTTGCATTTCAAAATGCCAACGTAGATAATTATACTAGCCTTTGTATTACATATAGAACTGCCCTTGAAAACCAAATAATGCTATGTGGAGACGACGATGGAAGTATTCAATCTATTATTGACAGTTTGGGTGACTGTATCAATTCAGCTTCTTTTAGTGAAGAAATTTATATTACAGGTGTATTTAACGGTGAGTCTATTGTTATACAAACTGGGACTAGCGATAATTATCTACCAGGAGTTGGATCTGGCTTTACATCATTAAATTATGAAGAAAATAATTGTATTATAGGTTATAAAGGAACAGTAGCTTCATCACTTCCGTTTAATGAATTACCTTTAAGTAGTGTTAGTTTTGATTATTTTTATGACGGTGAATGCGATAACACAAACGAATCAAGTGTATTTAATTCTATTTTTACAAACGGAAATTATGAAGCACTAGAAGCTGAAGGAGGCCTATTGCAAGGTATACATTTTGAATATTATCCTATAGGGTTTGAAGGCGTATGGTATACTACTGCTATTGGAGATCAATCTGGAAGTCAATTTGAAATTACAAATTCAGAATCTGCAAACTACACCTTAAACAGTGGGTTTGTAGTTCATAGACAAATAGTAGAAGGGACTTTTAATTGTACGTTATACGATACCAGTAGTAATTTAATTGAAGTAACTAATGGAACTTTTAGAGTTCTTGTTAGACAGTTTTTTTGAATAATAAAACGCTGTTTATTTGCGATTTGAACTCTGCATATAAAATTGAAAAAAATAAACTTTAAGTAAACACCTAATTTAAAATTATTATGAAAAAAATATTTGTACTATTAATGTGTACAGTAATCTTAACATTCGTGTCTTGTGAAGATGAACCTTTAGAAGGGAATTTTGTGACTGGAGGATTAACTTGTGAAACAGCAGTTGTTAATACAGCACAAGCAGCTTTGAATTTTTTATCAGTTAACGATGATAATTATACACAATTGTGTGTTGCTTATCGCAACGCGTTAGAAGCACAAATTTTAGCTTGTGGTGATCCAGACAATAGTTTGCAAAACGCAGTAGATACTTTAGGAGATTGTACTGTTGATAATCAACAAGCATCAGATATTGAAGGTACTTGGTTGTTAACTGGTTGGATTGGAACAGAAGCAATTGATTTAAATGCAGATGGAACAGAGAGTTTTAATTTCTTAGATGAAATGGATTGTTATAACAATGAAACTTTAGTGTTTAATGCAGATGCAACAGCGGTTGCAATGAGCACATCTTATGCAGAAATTGGAGTAGAAGTTATAGTCGGAACAGAAAATGATCTTGCTTACACCATTGATTGTATTGACGAAATAGAAAATACAAATGCAACATGGACACAATCTGGAAATACAATTAGCGTAACTAGTGGTGGAGCAACATCAGATTGGACCTTAAACGGAAACCAATTATCAATTTTAATCCCTGAAGGTTTTGGTGCTTCAAATGAAGATGGATCTGTAACTACATCACAAGATTTAACATTTGTTTATACTAAGCAATAAGAGATGTTTAAATAATAAAAAAGCCACTAACAATTCGTTAGTGGCTTTTTTATTATTGTAGTAATATGATTTAATTCTCGATACTACCAGAACCTGTAACTTTAGAATCTTCTTTAGTAGGGTTTCCTCTATATTCAATATCTCCTGAGCCAGTTACTCTAGCTCTAAAATCTCCAGTACAAACTACTTCAGCATCACCAGAACCTGTAACAGAAACATCTGTATTTATTGATTTAAGATTGAATCCATGGAAATCGCCAGAACCAGTTACACCAGCTCTTAAATCAGTTGTAGATCCTTTTAAAGTTAAATCACCAGAACCAGAAACCTTACCAGAAGCAGATTTAGTTTGAATATTTAAAACGACATCACCAGAACCAGATAAAGACACATCTAAATTATTACAACTTATTAGATCTTCATTCCATAAATCTCCAGATCCAGAAAGTGATACAGCAT
Source organism: uncultured Psychroserpens sp. (assembly GCA_905479815.1). GTDB lineage: Bacteria > Bacteroidota > Bacteroidia > Flavobacteriales > Flavobacteriaceae > Psychroserpens. The sequence goes on along the minus strand of CAJQOA010000159.1, from coordinate 20,491 downwards.
CGAGATCTTTAAAAGGAACCGTGATTTTAATAGTTTTATTTCTACTTGGATCTAAGTTTTTCCCTTTCTCAGTTTTGATAATTAATTTTCCGTTTTTAACTTCGGTAACAATATAGTCTAATAGATTAGATTCTCCTTCTAAAGTGATTTTCCCTTCAGTACCTGCGACTAAGATATAATCAAAGCTTCCTGCACAATGAACAGCATCATAATCTGATGTGGTTCTTGTTACTGTTGTGATATTCCCGTTTCCTTTAATTCTCTTTCCTCCCCATTGGGCTTGAGAGATCGTGAAACTTAATAATGCTGCAATTAAGATTATTGATTTTTTCATGATATTATGTTGTTAAGTATTTGTTTTAGTTTCTTTTAAATGTTACGCTCCCGTATTCAGATTTTATTTTAATAAGGTTTGAACTGTTTGAATCACCATAATACCCTTGGTAATATTTATCTGTTGATTCAATACGTTTTTTAGTAAACTCAAAGTTGTCTGCATCACGTAATGAAGCGTATTCTAAATCAATATCAAATCTAAAATTGTAAGCAGGATCATAGCCAATTGTTATGCCATTAAAATCAGATTCTATTTCGATATTCCCAGCATTTGCAGCCATTTTATCAATTTTTATAGATCCGTAATCTGCTTTAAGGTTTACATTTTTATAGATGTTTCCTAATCTAACTGTTAAGTAATCTCCATTACCAGAAACATTATTTGCATTTTTGATTTTTAATGAGCCATAGTCACAATTGTAGGTGATATTTTCAATAATTTCAATTTCAGATTTTGTGTAATCTGCATTAATTGAGAGTTTTTTTGCTTTTCCAACGGTATAACCACTGTAATCTGCATTAATACTTCCACCATTGATATATTCAAAATATGAATTATTAGTGTAGTCAAATGAGAGACTATTATTATCAGCCATTAATTCTTTAGTTGTAATTTTTCCGTAGTCACAATTAATCACTGCACGACCTTCTAGTTTGTCTAAATCAATGTTTCCGTAGTCATTATTTAAATCTACATTGTTAGTAATAGGCATTTTGATAATGTAATTGATTTCCATGTTTACATTATTGTTTTTCCCCCAATTCCACCAAGAGTTAGATTTGCTTTTACTAAAAAGTGTTTTTGCAGACACCATTGTGCTAGAGCCAGAAAACTCGACATCAATATCATTAAGCTTCTGGGTTACTTTCTCTAAGTCGTTACCATTGGTTTTAATTCTTACTTCAAAAGTGATAGTAGAACCTTCGTATGTTGTGATATTAATGTTGCCATAGCTGTTATTGACTTTTAAAGTCGCGTTTGGGCTCACATTAAACTCTTTTTTTATCGTTTTTTCTTTAGTATGTTTTCCATTTGATTTGCCATGTGTGTTTGCAAGTACAAGGGTTGGTACTAAAATAAAAGCGAATAATAATTTATATAGTAGTGTTGTTTTCATTTTGGTTTAGTTTAAAATTTTTGACTTCTTCAATGTGTTCTAATACAGTTTGTAATACGTCTATTCGGTTTTGAAAATTGGCAATCATAGCATAAATAACACGCTTGTCGTTACCACTTTCGTTTAAATCAATTTTAAGTGTTTGGTATTCGTTTTCAAGACTTTTAAGTTCTTTCATGGCATCATTAACCATCTCTTCCGTTTCTGGAGAACGTTGCGCTTCTAGTGATGCAACTTCTTGTGCAATTGCAGTTGTGAAAAACGATTGTGTTTGAGATAATTCTGGAGATACACTCGCTAAATCGATAAGCTCATTACTTTGTTGCTGTTGCATTACAGTAAAAACACTAAAACAAAGTACTATAGATGCTGCAACAGCCATAAATGGTTTCCAGTAATTGGTTTTTTTATGAGTGCTATCTACAACAGTATTGTTTTGTTGCTTTAGTTTTTCTAAAAAACGATTCTCATGGCCAATATTTGGCATGTCAACATTGAAGTTTCCTTCTAAGTCGCCGAATAATTTTTTAATGTTGTCTTTTTCTTTCATATTAATATTGAACCAATGGTTCTAATTTTTTTCTTAAGCTATCTTTTGCTCTAGAAATCATGGTACGACAGTTTGCTGCTGAAATATCCATAATCTCACAAATCTCATCATAATCAAAACCTTCAATTAAATGAAGCGTTAAGCATGTTTGATAATTGCCTTTAAGCATTTTCATAGTCTCCAGAACCTGATTGGCTTTAAGGTTTTTAATTTCATAGTCCTCTGGGATACCAGAAGTCTCTTCAACTTTATATAGAACGTCATCTAGAGCAACTTCTTGGTATTTACTATTTTTTTTATAATGATAAATACTGTTATTGATTACGATTCGTTTTAACCATGAGCCAAAAGTTTTAATCTCTTTAAGACTATCCAACTTTGTGAATGCTGTTAAAAATGAATCCTGCATGATGTCCTCAGCCTCAAAACTGTCTTTAACAATTCTAAAGGATGTGTTGTACATCGCTTTGTAATATCTATTATAAACCTCCATTTGTGCATGTTGGTTTCCAGATTTACATTGTTGCAATAATTGCTCTATATTTTGGTTGGTTAGTGTCAAAAAACAAATGCTTTAATATAGAGAGAAGATCTATTTTGATTTGTTACACTTTTATAAATAATAAATTTTATTTCTTTGGAAATATTAATATTCATACAATGGCATAACTATTGGAATTAGATAAAGGTATGTAATTACATTTACTTGTTAAATAATTGATTATCAATACAAAACGTAATTACCACAATTAATATAAATCTAGAATTCTGTTAGTTTAATGACAGAATGACCAAAAAAATAATATGGCGAAGTCTAAATTTTTAAAGCTTGACAGTTTGTCATTTCAGGATTTTGATGAAAATTCAGAATTAATCCTGTTAATGACTCCTGAAGATGAAGAAGAAATAAATAACGAAGTGTTACCAGAAACCTTACCAATTTTATCATTGCGTAATACGGTGTTGTTTCCTGGTGTAGTAATTCCAATTACTGCTGGACGTGATAAATCTATAAAACTCATTAACGATGCAAATAAAGGAAGCAAAGTTATAGGTGTGGTTTCTCAAAAAGATGAGACTGTAGAAGATCCAGGAGCTAAAGATATTTTTAAAACAGGAACTGTAGCACGTATTTTAAAAGTGCTAAAAATGCCTGATGGAAATACTACAGTAATTATACAAGGTAAGAAGCGTTTCGAAATACAAGACGTTGTGGCTGAAGATCCATACATGACAGCTACAATTAAAGACGTGAAAGAAGCAAAACCAGCAATAGATAATAAAGAGTTTTCTGCAATTATAGATTCAATTAAAGATTTGTCATTGCAAATTATAAAGGATAGTCCAAACATTCCTTCAGAAGCCTCTTTTGCTATTAAAAACATAGAGAGTAACTCGTTTTTAGTGAATTTTGTATCTTCTAATATGAACCTTTCTGTGAAAGAAAAGCAAGAATTATTAGAGATCAATGACTTAAAGCAACGTGCATTGGCTACGTTAAAATATATGAATGTTGAAGTTCAAAAATTAGAACTTAAAAATGACATTCAATCTAAGGTTCAGAGTGATATGAACCAACAGCAACGTGAGTATTTCTTACATCAGCAAATGAAAACTATCCAAGAAGAATTGGGTGGTGGTGTATCTTCTGGTGAAGAAATTGAAGAAATGCGCGCACGCTCTAAAAACAAAAAATGGGATGATAAAGTCGCTGAGCATTTTGACAAAGAATTGTCAAAAATGCGACGTATGAATCCACAAGTAGCTGAGTATTCTATACAGCGTAACTACTTAGATTTATTTTTAGACTTACCATGGAATGAATTTTCAAAAGATAAGTTTGACTTAAAACGCGCTATGAAAATTTTAGATCGTGACCACTATGGCTTAGACGATGTAAAAAAACGAATCATAGAATATCTCGCCGTTTTGAAATTGCGTAATGATATGAAATCTCCAATTTTATGTTTGTATGGACCTCCTGGAGTTGGTAAAACATCATTAGGAAAATCTGTAGCAGAAGCTTTAGGAAGAGAATATGTACGTATGTCACTTGGTGGTTTACGTGATGAGGCAGAAATTCGTGGTCATCGTAAAACTTATATAGGAGCAATGCCAGGACGAATCATTCAAAGCTTAAAAAAAGCAGGAACGTCTAACCCTGTGTTTGTATTAGATGAAATAGATAAATTGTCAAATTCTCATCAAGGAGATCCATCATCAGCATTATTAGAAGTTTTAGATCCTGAGCAAAATAGCGAGTTTCATGATAACTTTTTAGAAATGGGTTATGATCTTTCAAAAGTGATGTTTATTGCGACAACCAATAGCTTGAATACCATACAACCAGCTTTGTTAGATCGTATGGAGATCATCAATGTAACGGGTTATACTATTGAAGAAAAAGTAGAGATTGGTAAGCGTCATTTACTGCCTAAGCAATTAAAAGAACATGGATTAACAGATAAACATCTTAAAGTTGCAAAACCTCAATTAGAAAAAGTGGTTGAAGGCTATACAAGAGAATCTGGTGTTCGTGGACTAGAAAAGCAAATTGCAAAATTAGTGCGTCATGCGGCTAAAAATATAGCCATGGAAGAAGATTATAATCTAAAAGTCACCAATGAAGATGTTATAGATGTTTTAGGAGCTCCAAGATTAGAGCGTGATAAATATGAAAACAATGATGTTGCAGGTGTTGTTACAGGATTAGCATGGACTAGAGTAGGAGGAGATATTTTATTTATAGAATCTATACTATCTAAAGGTAAAGGGAATCTAACAATTACCGGTAACTTAGGTAAAGTAATGAAAGAATCTGCAACAATAGCTATGGAGTACATTAAAGCTAATGCAGAAGAATTTGGAATTGACCCAGACGTCATTTCAAAATACAATGTGCACATTCACGTACCAGAAGGTGCTACTCCTAAAGATGGCCCAAGCGCAGGTGTCACCATGTTAACTTCTTTAGTATCTTTGTTTACACAACGTAAGGTCAAAAAGAGTTTAGCTATGACTGGAGAGATTACTTTAAGAGGTAAAGTGTTACCTGTTGGAGGAATAAAAGAAAAAATCTTAGCAGCCAAACGAGCAAGAATTAAAGAGATTTTACTTTGTGAAGATAATAAACGAGACATTGATGAAATTAAGCCAGAATATTTAAAAGGCTTGACGTTTCATTATGTAAAAGATATGAGTGATGTCTTAAAACTCGCATTAACCAATCAAAAAGTGAAAAATGCTAAAAAACTTTAAATTAATAACGTCAGTTATTTTGGTAACAGCTTCAAGTTTTGGAGCTGTTGCTCAAACTGAAACTTATAAGGATGTAGTATTAGATGGTAAGCCAGCAAAACTTAATGTAAAAACTGGAGAAGTTGTATTAGTAGGTTCTAAAAAATTGACTTCTAACGATGTTAATAAAACAACTGCAGATGGTAAATCTGTAATAGAAGCCAATTTAATAAACAAAGCATCTAATAAAGCTAAACCTGAGGAGTTGAAATCTATTGTGAATTCTGATACAGTTTCAATGTCTTCAGAAAATCAAAAAAAGACAGTATCTACAATTAAAGCTGATGATGAAGTTGCTATTGCAAGAGAAAAAGCTACAGCAATGGTTTATGAGGTGTCAAAACCGGTGACTTCCGAAGAAAACAATACAGATTTCCATAAAGTTATAAAAGGTGAAACATTATATGCCTTATCAAAACGTTATGGCACAACTTTAAATGAATTAAAAAAAGCTAATAATTTAGAAACTACACTTATTAAAATAGGGCAAAGTTTGCGTGTTAGAAACTTTGATGATTCAGAGTTTGGACATACTTCAATTTGGACAGTGTCTAAAGGGGATACCTTATACAATATTGCCAAAAAAAACAATACTACTGTAGCGTCCATAAAATCTCTTAATGGTTTAGTAAGTAATCTTATAAAAATCGGACAAAAGCTTCAATTAAAATAGAAATTATTGTTTTCAAAAAATAAAACAGACATACATTCGTTTTAAGATAGATTTATTTACTTTGCACACTTATATGCTAAAGAGAATTACCACGATTATTTGTCTGTTAATGACTGCTTCTATCTATGCTCAAGTAGGTGGTGAGTCTACATATCAATTTCTAAATCTCATGTCTTCTCCGCGCCAAGCAGCACTTGGAGGTAGAACAATTACCAATTATGATAATGACGTTACTGGAGGTTTATTTAATCCTGCGTCTATAAATCCTGAAATGGATAATCAATTAGCCCTTAACTATTCTAGTTATTTGGGAGGTATAAGTTATGGGACAGCAGCATACGCCTATACTTGGGATAGACATGTACAGACATTGCATGTTGGGATGACTTATATTAATTATGGAAGTTTTGATGGTTATGATCTCAATGGTGTTTCTACAGGAACATTCACAGGTAACGAAGCAGCTTTATCTGCTGGTTATGCATATCAAATACCATTTACCGATTTTTATTTAGGGGCAAATCTGAAATTAATTACGTCAAAGCTAGAACAATACAATTCTATTGGTGTTGCTACAGATCTTGGAGCTATGTATATTAATGAGCGCTTAGATTTCCATATGGCATTAGTTGTTAGAAATTTAGGGACTCAAATTGTGACTTATGCAGGTTTAAATGAGAAACTACCTTTAGAAGTCTCATTAGGATTATCACAGACTTTAGAGAATATGCCTTTACGTTGGCATTTAACGTTTGAGAATCTCCAGACTTGGCCAATAGGGTTTTCTAACCCATCAAGAGCTACTACAGATTTAGATGGTAACCAAACTCAAGAAAAAGTTGGATTTTTTAATGAAGTATTGAGACATACTATTGTAGGAGCAGAATTATTTCCAGAAAGAGGATTTAATATTAGATTGGGTTATAATTTTAGAAGAGCAGAAGAATTACGTATTGTAGATCAACGAAATTTTTCAGGATTATCGTTTGGTGTAGGTATCAAATTAAATAAAATGAAATTTAATTTTGCTCATGCAAGATATACAGGAGCTGGTAATGCTAATTTCTTCGGAATTCAAATTGATTTGAGGTAATGACAAAAATAACTATTGCTATAGACGGGTTTTCATCCACAGGAAAAAGCACAGTTGCTAAGCAATTGGCTAAAGCTTTGGGTTATGTGTATGTAGATTCTGGTGCGATGTATCGTTCTGTTACTTTATATGCAATGCGAAATGGTTTTATTGAAGCTGATTGTTTTGATGAAGAAGGTCTTGTATCACAGTTAGAACATATAAAGATTAGTTTTAAATTCAATGAAGATTTAGGTTTTGCAGAAGTCTATCTCAATGGAGAAAATATAGAAAAACAGATTAGAACTCTAGAAGTATCACAATTTGTGAGCCAAGTGGCAACCGTTTCTGAAGTTAGAGAGCAGTTGGTTAAACAGCAGCAAAATTTTGGTAAAGATAAAGGTGTTGTCATGGATGGTCGTGATATAGGCACTGTGGTTTTTCCAGACGCAGAGTTGAAGTTGTTTATGACCGCTTCCGCAGAAAAAAGAGCAAAACGTCGCTATGATGAATTGATTGAAAGAGGTGATGATGTATGTTATGAAGACGTTTTAATAAATGTACAAACAAGAGACCATATAGATTCTACACGAGAAGATTCTCCTTTAACAATGGCTGAAGGCTCCATAAAGGTTGATAACTCTAATATGACATTAGAAGAGCAATTTGATTTTGTTCTAAAACATTCAGAAGAAAAAATAATAGAAGTTCATAAAAAAAAGCGACACTAGGTCGCTTTTTTTATGTTTTAAATTATCTCAAACCTATAAGTTTGGTATAATTAATTCTTGATCTGGATGTATCACATCTGGATTTTTTAAGATATCAGAATTTGCTGCAAAAATAGCTTGATATTTTGAAGCGTTACCGTAATACTGCTTAGCAATCTTACCTAAAGTTTCTCCGCTTTTAACAGTATGTCTAGCATATACAGACGTATCTGCAACTGTAATGTTTGCCATAATATCTGCTGGGTTTTCACCACCTGCAACTTTAATGCTATCCCAAAGTAAATCTTTATCGTATTGTGTTTTTGCTGTTCCGGTTACTTTTAATACTCCGTTTTCTTCTTTTACATCACCATTCTCAATGTTTAATGTTTGTCCTAAGTCTAATACGCTTTGGTATTTTGCTCTAACCATAATATTTGTTTTTAATTTAAGTGTTAATACTAATGTAAATATACCAAATTATGTGCCAAAAATTAAAACTGCCAATATACATTTTTTAACATTTTTAAATTCTGAAATTCAATAGGTTAGACAATCATGCAATTATTTTGTTTTATAGTAAATAATATGTATTTTTGCACTCCTTTTTGGCGAACTATAGAAAGACAAAAGGATTACATAAAAACTAAAATAACGCTTCTGTGTGTTATCGCTTGATTCTTTCAATGCATACAGAATACAAATTTTAATTCAGCAAATGTCTGAAAAAGAAACAACAAAAGCAGAGGTAGAAACTACCGAAGCAGCAGTAACAGCAACAGAAACTACAACTGTTGAAGCTCCAAAAGAGGAGAAAGTAAATCCAGAACAATTTTTAGCAGATTTTAATTGGCACAACTACGAAGAAGGAATTGATCCTGTAGATGAAAAGCAATTAGAAGAGTTTGAAAAATTAGTATCAGAGAATTTCGTTGACACATTAGATGACGAAGTTGTAGAAGGTACAGTTATTCATTTATCTGATCGTGATGCTATTATTGATATCAACGCAAAATCTGAAGGCGTAATTTCTCTTAATGAGTTTCGTTACAATCCAGATTTAAAAGTTGGTGACAAAGTAGAAGTATTAATTGATGTGCGTGAAGATGCAACTGGTCAATTAGTATTATCTCACAGAAAAGCTCGTGTTATCAAAGCATGGGAACGTGTTAACAATGCACATGACACTGGAGAAATCGTTAATGGTTTTGTAAAATGCAGAACTAAAGGTGGTATGATCGTTGACGTATTTGGTATTGAAGCTTTCTTACCAGGTTCTCAAATTGATGTTAAGCCAATTAGAGATTACGACCAGTATGTAAATAAAACAATGGAATTTAAAGTTGTGAAAATCAACCACGAATTCAAAAACATTGTAGTATCTCATAAAGCGCTTATTGAAGCTGATATTGAGGAACAGAAAAAAGAAATCATTAGTCAATTAGAAAAAGGTCAAGTATTAGAAGGTATCGTTAAGAATATTACGTCTTACGGTGTGTTTATTGATCTTGGAGGCGTTGATGGATTAGTTCATATCACAGATTTATCTTGGTCAAGAATTAATCATCCAAATGAAATCGTAGAATTAGACCAAAAATTAAACGTGGTAATCTTAGACTTTGATGAAGATAAGTCTAGAATCCAATTAGGTCTTAAGCAATTAAGCAAGCATCCTTGGGAAGCTTTAGGTGAAGGTGTGAAAATTGGAGACCAAGTTAAAGGTAAGGTTGTTGTTATAGCAGATTACGGTGCATTCGTAGAAGTAGAAGAAGGTGTAGAAGGATTAGTTCACGTAAGTGAAATGTCTTGGTCAACACATTTACGTTCTGCAAATGATTTTGTGAAAGTTGGAGATGAAATTGATGCAGTAATCTTAACTTTAGATAGAGAAGATCGTAAAATGTCTCTTGGTATTAAGCAATTAACGCCAGATCCATGGACAGATATTACAACTAAGTATCCTGTAGGTTCTAAACATTCAGGTATCGTACGTAACTTTACAAACTTTGGTGTTTTTGTTGAATTAGAAGAAGGAATTGATGGGTTAATTTATATCTCAGATTTATCTTGGACTAAGAAAATCAAGCATCCAAGTGAGTTTACTAATGTAGGCGATAACTTAGAAGTTGTAGTTCTAGAACTAGATGTTGAAGGACGTAAATTATCTTTAGGTCACAAACAAACAACAGATAACCCATGGGATAAGTATGAAACTGAATTCGCTTTAGGATCAACTCATACTGCTGAAATTGGAGAAATCGTTGATAAAGGTGCTACAATTGACTTCAACGAAGATATCGTTGCATTTGTACCACAACGTCACTTAGAAAAAGAAGACGGAAGCAAACTTAAGAAAGGTGAATCTGCAGAGTTTAAAATTATTGAATTCAATAAAGAATTTAAACGTGTAGTCGCTTCTCATACTGCTATCTTCAAAGAAGAAGAAATGGCAAATGTAAAAGCAGCTGTTAAGAAGCAAACTGCTCAAGCAGCAGAAGCAAAACCAACTTTAGGTGATGCTAATGAAGCTTTACAAGCGCTTAAAGATAAATTAGACGGGAAGAAATAATCCTTTATAATTTTTAATATTGAAAAGCCTCTCAGAAATGAGAGGCTTTTTTATTTTTAAATTTTTGCAGGTCTATTTTATCATCTTTAGAAAACCATTGCAAACCCTATTTTTTTACCTTAACTTTGCTAACCAAATACGTTTGGAAACTATATGAGTCAAAAAGAGTTACTTAATGCTAAAGAGGTAAACATCATTCTTCATCGATTGGCTTGCCAACTTATTGAAAATCATAACGACTTTTCTAATACAGTTCTCATAGGATTACAACCTAGAGGAAAATTTCTTGCTAATCGTCTTGCTGAAATGTTAAGCACTGATTATAAAATCAAGAACATAAAACTAGGCCATCTAGACATTACGTTTTATAGAGATGATTTTAGAAGAGGAGAAAAAATTTTAGAAGCCAATACTACAGATATAAATTTTATTGTTGAAGATAAAAACATTGTATTTATTGATGATGTATTATATACAGGACGTAGTATTAGAGCAGCATTGACTGCAATACAATCATTTGGGAGACCTAATGAAATTGAATTATTGACATTAATAGACAGGCGATTTAGTAGACATTTACCAATACAACCAAATTATAGAGGCCGTCAAGTAGATGCCATAAATGAAGAAAAAGTAAAAGTAAACTGGGTGGAAAATGAAGGTGAGGATGCTGTTTATTTAATTAATAGTTAAAATTATGAGCGAATTAAGTGTCAATCACTTATTAGGAATTAAATATCTCAACAAAAAAGATATTCAATTAATTTTTGAAACTGCAGATCATTTCAAAGAAGTGATCAATAGACCCATTAAGAAAGTCCCATCGCTTAGAGATATTACAATAGCAAACTTATTCTTTGAAAATTCTACACGCACAAAATTATCTTTTGAATTAGCGGAGAAACGTCTATCAGCAGATGTGATTAACTTTTCTGCTTCACAATCTTCAGTAAAGAAAGGTGAGACTTTAATTGATACGGTGAACAACATTCTATCTATGAAAGTAGATATGGTTGTGATGCGTCATCCTAATCCTGGAGCAGGTGTATTTCTATCTAAGCATGTTAATGCAAGTATCATTAATGCTGGAGATGGAGCACATGAGCATCCAACACAAGCTTTATTAGATAGTTATTCTATTAGAGAACGATTGGGTGATGTCAAAGGAAAAAATGTAGTTATCGTAGGTGATATTCTACATAGTAGGGTAGCGTTATCTAATATTTATGCACTACAATTACAAGGTGCAAATGTGATGGTTTGTGGACCAAAAACGTTGCTCCCAAAGTATATAAAAGACTTAGGAGTTAAAGTAGAAACCAATTTGCGTAAAGCTTTAAATTGGTGTGACGTCGCCAATATGTTGCGCGTACAAAATGAACGTATGGATATTAGTTATTTTCCAACAACTAGAGAATACACACAACAATATGGAGTTAATAAAGCACTGTTAAACTCTTTAGATAAAGAGATCATCATCATGCATCCAGGGCCAATTAATCGTGGTGTTGAGATTACCAGTGATGTTGCAGATTCTGACCAGGCCATTATTTTGGATCAAGTTCAAAATGGTGTAGCAGTTAGGATGGCAGTGATATATTTATTAGCTTCTAAAATAAAACACTAGAATTATGATTATAGATAAAGACGGTAACACAACTATCATAACGCAAGAGAAAGCATCAATCATAGAGCTTGTCAAGAAAATAGATATCCTTTATGATCGTTTTAAAAACAATAATATTATTGTAAATATTACGAAATTGGATGATGTAAAATTATCAGATGTTGTAGAATTTTTGCAATTATCAAACAAGCATCGTAAGGCAAAACACTCTTTCGTAATTGTATCAAGCAATGCGAATCTTGACGAAATGCCAGACGAAATAATTGTAGTTCCTACAACTAAAGAAGCTTTTGATGTTATCGAGATGGAAGTTATGGAACGTGATTTAGGATTTTAGAAAGCGTTAAGTTGTTCTGACTCCACAACAAATAATTCTCCAACTATAAATGAAATTAACCATTCTTGGCTGTTACAGCGCAACACCACAAGTTAACACCAATTCTACTGCACAAGTTCTTGAGATTAAAAATCATACATTTTTGATTGATTGTGGAGAAGGGACTCAAGTTGAGTTACGTAGAAATAAAGTGAAATTTAGTAGAGTAAAACATGTCTTCATTTCCCATTTACATGGTGATCATTGTTTTGGATTAGCAGGATTAATTTCAACATTTAATTTGCTAACTCGTGAAACAGATTTACATATCTACGCACCAAAAGGGTTGAAAGAGGTGATTTCAATGCAAATGAAACTGTCAAACTCTTGGACTAATTATCAATTGATTTTTCATGAGTTGACATCTAAATCTTCAGAATTAATTTACGAAGATGAAAAAGTAGAAGTACATACTATCCCTTTAGATCATCGTATTTATACTAATGGGTTTCTGTTTAAAGAAAAACTAGGAGACCGCAAACTAGATATGAATGCTGTATTAAATGCAGATATTGATATGGCGTATTACCGAAAGTTAAAGCAAGGCGCAAATGTGCCAGATAATGATGGTAATATGGTTGAAAACTCATCGGTTACCAAAGCTCCAAAACCTTCAAAAAGTTATGCCTTTTGTAGTGATACAGCTTATAGTGAATCTATTATTCCTATTATAAAAGACGTTGATGTGTTGTATCACGAATCTACGTTTATAGAAAAAAACGAAAATTTAGCTAACTCTACAAAGCATTCAACAGCCAAACAGGCTGCAACTATTGCTAAAAAAGCTAATGTTGGTACTTTAATTTTAGGGCATTACTCAACGCGATATGATAGTTTGTCTGAATTTAAAACTGAAGCAAAAGACATTTTTCCTAATGTAGAACTAGCAAGAGATGGTAAAAAGTTTGAATTTTAAGATTCAAGAGATTCTGTATATACTTTAAATTGTGTCATCCATTTATACACTTGCTTTTTAAATATTCCAGGAAACAACGTAGCCATAAGCTTGATAAGTAACCCATTAAATTTTGTGTATTCAATTTCTGAAATGTATTGTGTTTTTTCTTCAGAAACCGGATTAAACATTACTCTCATGGTATTAGTCATGTGCTTATGTTCATATAATGCTTTAAATTCTTTAGGAAGATTATTTATGAGGACGGTTTCTTTTAATTCTAATTTTTTATAGACCATATTTGAAATAGCACCAATTGCACCTTCATCTCCAGAAATTAAAGTTTTTGAAATAAAATTATCCTGGTAGTGGACTAGATGTACTGGGTTTTTAAAAATATTTACGACGTGATGTAAAGACGAATCTATAATGATATCACAACTAAACTTCATAAGACATGCATTTAGTTTTTAGGGCTCTTTTTAAATTCATCTAATTCTATCATCCATTTAATTGCCTCATCAAGATTATCACATCTTTTAAGACTTTTCTTAAAAAAGTGCTTTTCTAAGCTAGAATTCAGATACCCAAAATCACTATAAGTTACAACAGCACTTGCAACTACAAAGTCGTATTCGTTATTAAAATCAAGCCAAAGTTGTGGTTCAAAAGAGTACGAGTTCATTCGGTTTGCTATATATCCAATTTTGATATCGTTACTTATGTCTTCTGAAAATTTACTAATCAATTCGTTAACCATTTTAAAATCAACATGAATGCCTTCATTTAATTCTGATATGATGAAATATTTTGTGGTATAAAGATTTCCGAAGTCAAACTCAAATTTTTTATAACTTAAAAGTTTAGAATAATTACTAGATTCAAATGTCATTAGAAGGGATTATTTCATAAATTTATGTGAAATATTTTGAGCTAGAAAATATTAGCATGTTAAATTTGATAATTGATTATAATGAATACAGACTTAGGCAATTATAGAAAGTCATACGAAAAGCAAGAATTACTCGAAAATAATGTAAGTGATAACCCAATGGAATTGTTCCAGAAATGGTTTCATGACGTCGATGAGAATTTTGATATAGGAGAAACAAATGCCATGACTTTAAGTACTTTAGGCATGGATGGGTTTCCAAAGAGTAGAGTAGTGCTCTTAAAGAAGTTTACATATGAAGGCTTTATTTTCTACACAAACTATGACAGTGAAAAAGGAAAAGCGATTATCAATAATCCAAATGTATGTCTCTCTTTCTTCTGGCCTGCTGCTGAGCGACAAATTATTATAAAAGGAAAAGCAGAAAAGATTGCTGAAAATTTAAGTGATGGCTATTTTGAATCTCGACCTAGAGGAAGCCAACTAGGTGCTTTAGTATCTCATCAAAGTGATGTCATTGAAAATCGCGATATTCTCGAAAAACGACTCCAAGCTTTAGAAAAGGAATTAGAAGGACAAGAGATAGAGCGACCAGAATTTTGGGGTGGTTTTATCATTAAACCGGTTGAAATAGAATTCTGGCAAGGACGACCTAATCGATTACATGACAGATTACGATATCAATTAGACGACGATTTTAATTGGAATCTAGATCGTTTATCTCCATAATTCAAATTTGAAATCTTCGACCAAATACATTTTTTGTAAGATATTTCATAAGTAATAATGCGTTTCAACGAATTATAATACATTTTAACCCCATTTTATTGAAGTTCTGTGTATATTGTCGTAGAAATAAGTGATTATATAGATTTCCCCAAGTTTAAATAATCCTTTTTTTAAACAAAACAATTTAAACCCCAAATTTTAAATTGTTTGAATATAAAACCCTACTTATGAAACTTACTAAATTCTTACCTTTAATGGTATTAGTAGCAATGCTATCATTTTCTTGTTCTTCTGAAGAATTCCCTAGTGAAACAATCGATAGTATGGCATTACCTGCAACTCCTGCAGCAAAAAGCATAGAAATAGAAATTTTAGAGCTTATTAATGCGCATAGAATTACTGAAGGTTTAACACCTTTAAATAATCATGGTACAATTAAATCTGTAGCCTATACACATACAGATTACATGGTAGAAGTAGATAACGTATCTCATGATAATTTTTACCAAAGAAAAAACAGCTTAATTGATAATACGAATGCATCTAGAGTTTCAGAAAATGTGGCTTATGCATATAGCTCAGCAGAATCTGTTGTTAACGCTTGGTTAAATAGCGAAGGACATCGACAAAATATAGAAGGAGATTTTACCGATTTTGATATTTCTGCAGAACAAAATGAAGAAGGGAAATGGTATTTCACTAACATATTCATAAAAAGATAATTTTATAAAAAACTGATTAATAGCAAATCATTATTTTTGAAGCCACAATTAGAAAAACCTAATTGTGGCTTTTTTTATTTGGTATATTTATAGAAATTTAAACAATGAGAGGTATCTACGTTATTTTAATGTTCTTCTTCACGACGTCATTATTTTGGGCTCAATCCACTATTAAAAAGGATATTGAAGACCAATATTTAGACAAATTGTACATTAAAAACGATAATACATTAGCAACCGAATTTCAGAGATATGCTATTGATTTGTTCAAAAAAGGTCAAAAAATAAATGATACCATATTTAAGGATTCTAATGTAAATACTGTTGGAGTATGTATTATACATAAATTAAAAGACAGTGTTAAGCAAGACATAGAATTCACTCTCTACGCTTTAACTTATAAAGATTTGAGAGTAAAGGATCGCCATAGAAGTTTTTTCTACGGAAAAGGTAAAGAAGGACTTTCAAATTTTCATATAAATTATCATAACGATGATCAAAAAGAAATTATTAACGAAGCAGTTTCCGCATATTTAAAGTATGATTCAATTCCTAGAGGGAATCAAGCATATCAACATGGGAAAACTTATAAGACAAAAGATGTTTATTACGAAAAATTCTTTCAAACAGATAAACATTCTACTGTCATAATTGGATTATCCTATGCATATATGAGACAAAATGGGAACTATATTATTCAAATTGAAGGGTTTCCTGATAACTCCTTAGATAGCGATAAAGAAGAATTATATGTTACAGATCATTTTGTCAATGATTGGTATACCATAAGTGTATTTATAATTGATGATTCTAACAATAAGGCGTATAATAAGATATTTAAATATTAGGTGTTTCATTAAAAACAAAAAAGCAGACTTGATTAACAAGCCTGCTCTTTTTAGCAAATTTAGATTAGAGGATAATATTATTCTTCTAGTATATAGAAATAAGAGCGTCTATTTGATTGGTGTTCTTCTTCGGTACATTTAACACCATTTGAGCATTTGTTCAACAATTGTGATTCTCCATAACCAATAGCACTTTCTATACGATTTGGTGCAACACCTCTGGATATGATATATTCCATTGTTGATTTTGCTCTTCTATCTGATAATTTTTTATTGTATTTATCACGACCACGACTATCTGTATGTGCTTCAATTTTAATCACCATAGTTGGGTGAGCTCTCATAACATCTACGATATTCTCAAGTTCGTATTGTGCATCAGTTCTAATGTTTGATTTATCAAAATCAAAGAAAATAGGGTTGATTACAATCTGACTTTCAAAAATTAATGGTTCTAAGTATAAATCAGCTTCAGTAACTTTTTCGTGTTCGTTATCTGTAGTCACTTTCTTTTGATCGTCTTTAAAGTCTTCTTTACTACCAATTACGGTATATGTTTTATTACAATCTACAATAAATTCATAAGCACCATCGTCTCCAGTTTCAACTTCAGAAATAACTTTTCCAACGTCATTGATAAGTTTTACTGTAACACTTGTTAATACGTCATTATTGTTTTGATTTCTAGTAATTCCTTTTATGATTTGTGTACAAACAGAGGCATCAAAAGCATAAATATCATCACTACCTTGACCATTTGGCCTATTTGATGAGAAATAACCAGTATGTTCATTCTCTACTTCAGAATCATTTTTAAAATAAGCAAAGTCGTCATAGCCACTGTTATAAGGAGCACCTAAGTTTACAGGAGCAGCTGTATCATCTTTAAGTAATTGTGATTTGAAAATATCTAAAAAACCAAGATTTAAATGTCCATCAGAAGAAAAGTAAAACGTACTGTCTTTTGCTACGAACGGAAACATCTCGCGACCTTCTGTATTAATTTGCTCTCCTAGATTTCTAGGTTCAGAATAGGTATTGCTACCTTCTATGTTTACAACGTAAATATCTGTATTACCTAAACCGCCTTCACGATCTGAAACAAAATAAAGTTGCTTGTTATCTGGACTTAGAGTAGGGTGACCTGTAGAAAAGATATCATCATTAAAAGGCAACTCCATAATGTTTGCCCATTGCTCTCCAACTAGGGTTGCTTTATAGATTTTGAGATGCGTTGTTCCTTTCTTGTCATACTTTACTTTTTTAGTGCTCTTACCAACATTATCTCTTGTAAAATACATTGTGGTTCCATCATTTGTAATTGCTACTGAAGCTTCATGGAAATCTGTATTTATTTTTTCCGCAGAAATAAAATCTGGTGTACCAAAAGTGACAGTATCTACTTTTTTATCAACCTTTACTTGATAGATATCTAAGTATGGTTCTTTATTCCAACCATATAATTTTTTATTATCTGTATTTCTAGCAGATGCAAAATATAATTGTCCGTCATGTATGTATGAACCAAAGTCAGCATATTTAGTGTTAAACGGAAGATTTTGAATCTTTACACTGTTTTTTTCTTCGGAATTTGCTAATTCATTATACTTAGCAATATTCTCAGGGTTATAGCCTTTAATTCGAGAGTCGTTATTTTGAATTTCCATGAATTTTTTCATCCAAGAATCGGCTTTTTCATAATCACCTAAACTTCTTAAAGATTGAATATGCTTATAGATGTACTCTGGATTGATATCCTTTTCATCATATTTTAAGGCTTTTTCATACCAAAATGCAGCTTTTACAGATTTAGAATTGTTATAATAACAATCTCCTAAACGTGTTAAAACATGTAGACTTGTATCTCCTTTTTTTAGAACTTCTTCGTAAAGTTCTGTTGCTTTTGCGTAGCCATAGTTGCTAAAAAACTTATCAGCAAGCTTTTCTTGAGCTATCATAAATGTGCTACTAAGCGCAAATATTAAGATTAAAAACTTTGATTTCATATTGACTTGTTTTTTAGAAGTATCTAGGTGATTTAATACGTTTGCTTTTAAAGAGTTCAAACATGAGTAATATTTCATGTGTTCCACTTGTATAAGGTCTCAAATCTGACAATGGATATTCGTAAGCATAACCAATTCGTAATTGTTTTGATACCTGAAAATCTGCAATCGCACCTAAAGCAGCTGCACGTTCATTTATTCTATAAGATGCTCCAGCCCAAAACTTTTCATAGAATAAAAAGTTTGCTGTAAGGTCAAAAGATAGAGGAGCACCATTAGTCGCTTTTAAAAGCGCAGCAGGTTTAAATTTTGTGTTTTCACTTACATCAAATACATAACCACCTGTAAAATAATAACTAATTCTTTCTAAAGCTTGAAAAGCTGCATCACCAGTATAATCAGTATTTAAGATACGAGGAGCAGAAAGCCCTACATACCATTTTTGACTATGCCAGTAAACACCAGTACCAATATTAGGTTTCCAACGATCTTCAAATCCAAAAATAACAGGATCATTAGATTGCGACTGTTGAAAATCTGAATCTAGACTATAGCTTGTGAAACCAGCTTTAACTCCGAAAGCTAATTTGCTGTTTTCACCAGTTGGAATAGTATAAGAGAAATCTGCATATAAGTAAGAGAAATTTTGAAATCCAAGTTCATCATTTATGAATGAAAACCCTAATCCAACTCTTTCATTACGCATTGGTGCATGGATAGATAGTGTTTGAGTTTGTGGACCTCCTTCAAGACCAACCCATTGACTTCTATGTAAGCCTACAACACTTATTGTTTCTCTACTTCCTGCATAAGCTGGATTTATAGAAATAGTATTGTACATATACTGAGTGAATTGGGGAAGTTGCTGAGCAACACCCATCCAGCTACTGAATAGTATAAATGCTATTATGTTAAACTTTACTAATTTCATATAGGTTAAGATTTATTTTGTTGAAACGTAGATTGGTCCTGTAATAGGTCTTAATCCACTGTTCTTTATATTTAATACGTAGTAATAGGTTCCTGTTGGGACAAAATTCGAATTTCCTACGGAAGCTTTAGATGATGTACCATTCCAATCATTTTCATAATTAAAATTCTCATATATTTTTGCTCCCCAACGATTAAAGATTTGTAATTCATAAACGAATCCACAGTCTTCTGTGCCAGTTATTGTAAAGAATTCATTAACACCATCAAAGTTAGCAGTAACTGCTTTTGATATTACGAGGTCATCTTCACCACATGGTAACACAATACACTCATCGTTAAGTGCTATTGTAACTGTTACCTCACCTGGACAAAAACCGCCATAAGTATATGTGAATTCATAATCTGTTAATTGATCATCAGTATAATCACCATCTGCATCTAGTAAAGAGCTTGGGTTAAAGAAACTTCCATCAATGGTTGCGTCTCCATTAGTTACTGTCCAAACACCATCTGGATCATAATCTCCAATTAGTAAATCAAACAAATCAAAATCAAAATCTTCACCAATACATAAATCACCATCATCTGTTAAGATTTCACTTCCTAGAGTGACATTAATAGTTTGAGTGAAAACACTTTCATTATCACATTCATCTGATACAAACCAGTCTCTAATTATTACATAATCCATTACAGTTCCATCATTAGTAGATGTTTCATTAAATTCAACTGTAATATTAGTAGAACATGCATCTTCAAAGACAAGCTCTGGTACTTCAGGTATATCACTACAGATCACATTAATGACTTCCTCTAATTCACCAACCAATGTTGGAGCAGTACTATCAACCACATTTATGATTTGAATTAATGTTGTTGTATTCTCACAGTCATCTGTTAAGGTCCATGTTCTCGTAATTGTAGAGTTATTAGGACAGTCACCTTCTGTAATAGCATCTGTAAATGTTGCTTCTAAATCTATTGAACAATTATCAGCTTCATCAGTTACATCTCCAGTTAAGTTAATGTCTGTTATATCTTCATCACATTCTAAAGTGACATCTGCAGGCACTGTAAATGTTGGTGCAGTTGTATCTTGTATCGTTATTGTTTGTACTAATGCAGTTGCATTTTCACA
>CAJQOA010000158.1 GCA_905479815.1 uncultured Psychroserpens sp. | reverse complement strand
TTTTTCTCCAATTATTTGTGTCAACTGTGTATGAACCCAATGGTAATCAATATGTAATGTTGGGAAAGAACATCCTTTTCCTCCAAAAAACAATTGTCTTTGATTGGTTTGTTTAGAGATTACATTTGGTAACAGAGGACTGGTTAACCTATTAGACTTGCCATAAAACATTTCTGATATATCTTCAACGTACTCAGGAAAATCTCTATTAAGATTAAAAATGATTGGATAAGGTGCTTTGTTTTCTGGTGTTGATGATTTGCATAAATCAATTATTTGTGATAATGTATACGTTTGTCCATCTATTGTTTTAGTTAAGTGGTCATAATTAGATTTGAAATATTTTGGTGTAAATTTTTCTAATGATGTCCATTCTGCTTTGTCAGTAATAACTACTGGCAATGAGTTTTTTACGTATGTATTGTAAAATTCTTTTTCTGAAAGACTACTGCGTCTATCAATTTTTGACATATTAAATATTGCCTCCATTTTTGTTGTGTTTAGAAATCACGTGGGGCAAAATACTTTGACTTTGTTTAGTCTAAAGCATTTATGAGAACATCAAATATAAAAGAAATTTATTATACATAGCATAATTTAATTGTTAAATTATTGTGTAATAGTGTTTTAAAGTGAAATTAAACGATGTATTTGATAATAAATTAACGCACAACTAAAGCGTGAAATTTAGCCCACTTTCGATGTTGTTGAAAATTATTTTGAAGCTTGATATTCTTTTAATAACTCATCCCATATGTAGGTATGTTTATAATTATCTACAATAATCTGCCTTGATTTTGTTCGCATCATTTGATGAATATCTTGGTTCTTAATAATATGTTCCATTGAAGCTATAAGAGCATCTACATCTTTTACAGGAATAATTAGACCGTTTTCACCTTCTTTAATTATTTCATTACAACCATTTATATTGGTTACAATACTTGGTACCTGCATTGCACCTGCTTGTAATACCACATTAGGAAACCCTTCTCTATAACTTGGAAACACAAGAACATCAGCAATTGCAAAATAGGGTCTAACATCTGATTGATAACCAACTTCTATAATGTGCTGATTTTGCTTTAAAGCTTTTTCTGTTTCAGGAAGTAAAGGGTCTAGTTCACTTTCTCGCCATCCAACAAGTATTAACTTTGCATTGTGTTTTTTTGAGATTATATCAAAGGCTGCTACCAATTCATTAATACCTTTGTCTGTTACTAAACGTCCCACATAAGTATATACGAATTGTTTATCAATATGTAGTTTTTGCCTGAGCTCATTTAAGTCTGTTTCTTTGAGCATAGTATTGTTAAAATGATCTATATCGATACCGTTGCTACTACCTTTACCTATCACGTCAAGCTTTTTCTTGGTTGTAAATTTTTCTTTTAAAATAATGTCTTTTAAGCCAAAGGAGTTTGGAAATACTTTAGTGGCACATTTATAAGTTAATTTCTCAGCATAATTAAGTAATATTCTCTTTGGACCAGTAGCTACCAATAATGGCATTCCTGCTACGGTATGAAAACGGTGTTTAATACCTGCTAATTTCGCAGCAAGCATACCAATAACACCAGCTTTAGGCGTATGCGTATGTACAATATGTGGTTGTTCTTTCTTAAGAATTTTATAAAGTCTATAAACCGCTTTGAGGTCATTAATAGGAGTGATGGTTCTTTTCATTTCAACAACTTCGGTTCTTATGCCTTCATTGTCTCTTACGTCTTTTAAGGCGTCACCTTCACTAGAAACACCAATAACTTCATAATATTGATTGATAAAGCGTAATTGCCCTTTTAGTAAGCTCTTTAAAGAATCAGCGATGGTTGTCACTCTAACTATTTTTTTCATTTAACGGTTCTTAAAGAGTCGGTTTTAATTGTTGTGTCAGGCTCGTCATCGTTTCACTTTGAAAGCTATAGGTTTCATTAAGTTTTTTATAGGTTTCAAAAATGGCTTCTAAGTTTTTGAAATTCTCATCGATATTAGATCCAAAATTATGAGGATGCCACCAAAGGTGATAAGCCTCATTGTTTTTAGCAGCATAAGTCATTGCTTTTTTTATCCTTCTCAATTTAAGTGGTTCAAAAAATTTGAGTTTAGTATTATACGGTCGTAAAAAACGACTAGAAGGAATATTAAAAAGAATACAATTCTCATTAATTTTTTTTAAGTTGTATGTGTTAGGGCCTGTGATGTTGAAATAAGCATCTAAAGGCTTTAGAGCTCTAAAAATAAAAAGATTACGATATTTTTTGGTGCTATGAATGTTATATATGAACGATTTTTCTTTTCCTCTAAAGTTGGTTATGCCATGCTTTTTGCAAACGTTTAAATAGGGTCTGTCAACGTCATCATCTGGGTTAATTTGATTTTTAGGAAAAACAATACTATTGAGATTTACTCCAAGAGGTTTTGCTATATTAATTGCAGCATTTAAATCTTCATCAAATTGCTCTGATGTTTGTCCTTGTTCATGGCAATAAAAATGTGAAAATGTATGCGTTCCAATTTCATGATTACCATTATCTCTTATTGTTTCAATTTTAGATGACGCATAATGAAATGGATCTTCAGTTTCATTATCTCCATTTGAATCAATTAATTGATAAGGGTTTAATTTTTCTATGAAATAGGTTGGTTTGTTTTTAGGAATATGAGTAAGTAAATCATTTTTGTCTTTAGCAAACAATAATCCTACAGTAGAAAACGTAAGTTTAATTCCGTATTGATCACTCA
>CAJQOA010000157.1 GCA_905479815.1 uncultured Psychroserpens sp. | reverse complement strand
CTAGACCAGATTGGTTAAGTGATTTTAAGTTGCCTAATGCATTTATTATTAGTACTGTTGTTATTATAGTAAGTAGTATTACGTTTTTATTGGCTAAAAAAGCTTTAAAAAACGGGCAAAATAAAGCAACTAGTTTGTGGTTATTAGTTACATTGGTTCTTGGTATTGTGTTTATCTACAATCAGTTTGCTGGTTTTAGACAGATTATAGATTTAGGTTATAATTTTACAGGGCCTACTAGTAATGTAACCATGTCTTACATTTATTTAATAGCTTTGGTGCATATTTTACACGTTGTGGTAGGGTTAATTTGCCTATTGGTTGTAATTTATAATCATTTTAAACAAAAGTATAGTGCAACAAATATGTTAGGCTTTGAGTTGGCTGCAACATTTTGGCATTTTATAGATATTCTTTGGATTTATCTATTCTTGTTTTTATATTTTGTGAGATAATTAAATATCTATTTAATATTTGTAAGGTGCTATTTTTAAGGGTGTTTACAGGTATTTAATGGTGCTGAAATTAAAGAAGTAAATTTGCAAGTGAGCTCGCGTTAGGGATTGAGCGGTTTGTTTGAAATCCTTTTTGTTTCGAAGAAAAACAAAAAGATTGAGTAGCGAAAGCCCGACCCTTGGGTAACGCCCGAAAGATTTTGGTGAAGTAAAAAGCAATAATAGGAAAAATTATTGTTGGATATTTCATTAGATAAATAAATTGATTATTTTTGTCCAACTTTTAAATAACAACCAACTTATATATGAGTACAGCAGTAGCAGAAGGCAAAACTTGGAATGGTGGGAATGAACCACTAAAGGCAAGTTACGGAAAAATGATGATGTGGTTTTTCATTGTTTCGGATGCTTTAACCTTTTCGGCCTTTTTAGCGGCTTACGGATTTTCTAGATTTAAATTTATTGATGCTTGGCCAATTGCCGATGAAGTGTTTACTCACTTTCCGTTTTTACATGGTGTAAATGCACCCATGTATTATGTGGCGTTTATGACGTTTGTACTTATTATGTCGTCGGTAACGATGGTATTAGCGGTAGATGCAGGACACCATTTAAACAAAGCAAAAGTTACTATTTACATGTTTTTAACTGTACTTGGTGGTATTGTATTTGTGGGGTCTCAAGCTTGGGAATGGAATACATTTATTAATGGTGAATATGGTGCTGTGCAAACTAAAGGTGGAAACATTTTGCAGTTTGGTGAGTATGTTGAGCAAGATGGTGAGCAGATTTTTAAGCGTATAGCGGTTGAAGATTTTGCTATTGCAGATGCACATAAGCAGAGAACAGCGCACGAAAGTAAAAATGGTGTTTGGTTTGTTGGTGAAAGTGCTTTACCTGCGTACAATGTAAGTGAAGTTCTAAAAGGTCTAGAGGCACATGAGAATGTGTTAGTGCGTACGCATTATATAGACGAAGAATCGGGGGAGAAAATTATTTTAAGTAGAGATCACTCTTTAAAGGCTGTAAAAGATAATGGTAAACTATACGTTAAAGGTGCAAACTTGCAGGTTAACGAATATGGTGCTCCTTTATTTGCAGATTTCTTTTTCTTTATTACAGGTTTCCACGGTTTTCACGTATTATCGGGTGTTATTCTAAACATGATTATTTTCTTTAATGTTGTTTTGGGAACTTACGAAAGACGTAAAAGTTACGAAATGGTGGAGAAAGTTGGTTTATACTGGCACTTTGTAGATTTAGTTTGGGTATTTGTATTTACATTCTTCTACTTAGTTTAATAATATATATTCAGCTCCTATTTTTATTAGGACATATAAAAAGCATTTAAAATGGCACACGAACATAAATTAGCAATATTTAGAGGTACTGTTAAGTTTAAATCTAACATCCAGAAAATTTGGGGAGTTTTGATTTTCTTAACCATAATTACTGCAATAGAAGTTGCTCTTGGTATTTACAAACCAGGATGGGCAATGTCTCCATTAATGACTCCTTTTGAAGGTGGTTTTATGGCGACACTAGGAAACATCTTTTTGTCTCCTATTATATATATGAAGTTTTTAAATTTAATCTTTATCGTACTTACAATCGTTAAAGCATATTATATTACTTGGGATTTCATGCACATGAGAGATGAAACTAAAGCGTTAAGACGTATGGTAGTATGGACTGGAGTATTCTTAATTTGCTACTTAATTTTCATCTTATTACAAGAAGGTGGATATATTCAAGGTGTTTATGAAAATGGTTTTGTAAAAAGAGATTTTTAACATAGTAGTATCAGTATAAAATATAGTAAAAGACGGTTTTTTAAACCGTCTTTTTTTATTTTTGCACTATGGGAATAAGTAAGGTTAAACGTAATTTAGTATTAGGCATTTTATTCTTCTTGCCTGTAGCATTTTTGTTGATGCTATATCCATCAACTCATAACTATGATCCTTTAGAAATTGTAGATGAAAACGTATCAGATTTAGAATTGTTTATCTCAAATTCTGAAACAGATATTCTCCTTAAAGATCATATTACCATTATTGGTTTCCTCGGAAATGATCCTCAAAAGCAAGCGATAGCTGCTTCAAACCTAAAAGAACTTGTTTATGATAACTTTTTAGGATTTAAAAAATTTCAAGTTGTTATTGTTTTACCTAAAGGAACTGAAGCGAAATCAGTGGCGTTTCATAAAGAGATTAATAATTCTGGAGATATGCGATTTTGGCATTATGTTTTTGGAGAGCCAAATGATATAAAAAAAATATTTAATAGCCTCAAAATAGAAGAGCCTCTAGATGAAAGTTTATCTACTGATCATGTGTTTATTGTAGATAAAGACTTAAAGCAACGAGGTAGATTAGATGATAGAACAGAGGGTGAGGTAGAAAAAAAGGAACCAATCTATACATTGTACTCTTATGATTGTATCGAAGTTGGAGAGGTTAAAAATAAAATGAGTGATGATCTTAGGATTTTACTTACTGAGTATCGTCAAAAGCGAAAAGGTAATTTTAATTCAACATCAAGACGCGCCGAGGATTTAAATATAGAGGATAAATAAATTATTATGAGCACTAAAAAAACAAATTACTCTTATATAGGTATTGCTTTTATTCTTTTAGTCTTTGGAATTATTTTTGTTCCTAAAATCATAAACAGAATACAAGGAGGAGACATCACAAGAAGTGAAAGTAGATCAAAAAATGTGTCAACCGATGCTGAAGGTTTTGTTTCAGATTTAATGTTTTTAGAGATTAACGGTACACCTAAAAAAGTACCACCATTTTCTTTTGTTAATCAAGAGGGTAAAACCATAACAAATCAAGATTACGAAGGTAAGGTCTATGTCGTAGAATTTTTCTTTACTACCTGTGGGTCAATTTGCCCTAGAATGAATAGAAACTTAGTGCAGATTCAAAATACATTCTCAGATTTTGAAGATTTTGGAGTTGCATCATTTACTATTAATCCAGAGTATGATACACAAGAGGTTTTAAAAACGTATGCAGAAAACCATGGAATTACAAATCCAAACTGGCATTTAATGACAGGAGATCAAGAAGCAATCTATGCCTTAGCTAATATAGGTTTTAATATATATGCAGGTGAAAATCCAAATGTAGAAGACGGATTTGAACATTCGGGTAATTTTGCGTTGATAGATAAAAACGGTTTTATGCGTTCTAGAAAAGATAACTTCGAAAACCCTAAAATTTTCTATAAAGGTATTATCAGTGAAGAGGAAAAAGTCGATGATGATGGAGAGACCGAAGAAATAAGTATGCTTAAGGTAGATATCGCTAAACTATTAAAAGAAGACTAATATAAATGAGTACAGTAGAAAATCCTTCCGAAGAAAAAAAATACAACAAGTGGATAATCCTATTAGCTGTTGTAATTCCTGTTGTTGTTGCTGTACTTTCTAGATTGAAATTACAAGATTTTGGTATTGAAGTGGAACCGCTTAAGTTCTTGCCTCCGATTTATGCAACAATTAATGGACTAACAGCATTTGTTTTAATTTTTGCAGTCGTAGCGATTAAAAAGAAGAATAGAAAGCTTCATGAGCGCTTAATGAAGTTTGCTATTACCTTGTCAGTTGCATTTCTCGTGATGTATGTTGCGTATCATATGACGAGTGATTCAACAAAATTTGGTGGCGAAGGAACTGTGAAATATATATACTATTTTATTCTACTTACACACATATTATTGTCTATCATAATTATTCCTTTTGTGTTGATTACCTACGTAAGAGCAATTACTAATAATTTTGAGCGTCATAAAAAAATAGCAAAAATTACTTTTCCGTTGTGGTTGTATGTTGCTATAACTGGTGTTGTTGTATATGTGATGATTTCTCCTTACTATATTTAAATCATGAAGAAGAAACTTGCTTTTTGTCTTTTTTCTATTCTCTTTTTTTTAAAAGGGAATGCTCAGTGCGCTATGTGTAGAGCTGTTTTAGAAAGTGAAGAAGGTCAATCTACAGCTCAAGGTGTTAATGATGGTATCATGTATTTGATGGCAATTCCTTATCTCTTGATCTCTGGTATTGCTTTTGCGATTTATTGGAGATTTTTCCGTGGAAAAAAAGAAAATGAATAATTTTTTCTAAAACTGTAACATTCTTGATATTTAGACGTCTTATAAATATCAATCAAAAATCTAATTCTTAACAAATACTTAGCATAGTCAATTTTTGGTTATGCGTAATATTGTAAGAATTAATCAATCGTATTATGATTCAAATCAAGGATTTGCATAAGTCTTACCACATGGGTAGTAACTCTCTTCATGTTTTAAAAGGTATTGACTTTGACGTAAAAGAAGGGGAACTTGTCTCTATTATGGGTTCATCTGGATCCGGAAAATCAACCCTCCTAAATATTTTAGGAATGTTAGATGAGGCAGATGAAGGCCAATATATTCTTGATAATGTGCCTATCAAAAATTTAAATGAGAAAATTGCTGCTAAGTATAGAAATGAATTTCTTGGTTTTATTTTTCAATCCTTTAACCTTATCAATTACAAAAGCGCTTTAGATAACGTGTCTATGCCATTATACTATAAAGGTGTTAAACGTAAAGAGCGTACAGAAAGAGCAATGCACTACTTAGAAAAAGTAGGGTTAGCAGATTGGTCTCATCATTTGCCAAGTGAGTTGTCTGGTGGGCAAAAACAACGTGTAGCGATTGCAAGAGCATTAGCTAGTGATCCAAAAGTATTATTAGCAGATGAGCCAACAGGAGCATTAGATACCAAGACATCTTATGAGGTTATGGAGCTTATCCAAGGTATTAATGATGAAGGTAAGACGATTTTAGTGGTTACACATGAGCATGATATTGCACAAATGACTAAACGTATTGTTAATCTAAAAGATGGATTAATTATTGACGACAGTCCAGTAGAACAAATTAGAGCCTCTTTACATGTTTGATATAGAACGTTGGCAAGAGATATTTGAGACGTTGAGCAAAAACAAATTGCGTACGTTCTTAACAGGGCTTTCTGTGGCTTCTGGGATATTTATTCTAGTTGTCCTTCTTGGTTTTAGTAAAGGTATAGAAAATGGTGTCAAGTCTCAGTTTGAGAGAGATGCTACTAATTTAATTACTGTTTGGACTGGTGTTACTACAAAAGGTTACAAAGGATTGAATCCGGGTCGTTATATCCAAATGAAAAACGATAATTTTGAGATGATTTCTCAGAAATATGAAGATAATATTGAATATGAGACGTCGTTATATGCCATTTGGGGAGC
Organism: uncultured Psychroserpens sp.; assembly: GCA_905479815.1. Taxonomy (GTDB): domain Bacteria; phylum Bacteroidota; class Bacteroidia; order Flavobacteriales; family Flavobacteriaceae; genus Psychroserpens. Next base: position 13,322 of record CAJQOA010000157.1, on the reverse strand, counting down.
AGAAATGGTTTATAAAAACGAAACAGGAAACTATAGAGTGAGAGGTGCAATGCCTGATCATCAATTTATTGAAAATGCCGAAATAGAATCTGGACGTTTTGTGAATCAATCAGATTTAAGTGACAATAGAAAAGTTGCAGTGATTGGCCGCAAATTAAAACAAGATTTGTTTAAAGATGAAGACCCAATTGATAAAAATATTTCAATTTTTGGAATGAATTTTAAGGTCATAGGTGTTTTTGTAGATCCAGGAGGAGACCGAGAAGAACAACAAGCTTATATACCATTAACAACATCACAAAAAGTATTTAATGCAGGAGATAACATTAGAAATATGTTGTTTACTGTAAAGATGTCAGATAATTTTGATGAAGCTGTTGCCTTATCTCAAAGTATGGCAAGTGCTGTTGAAAGCGAATTAAAACTTATGCATACGGTTTCACCAGATGATACAAGTGCTGTTCGTGTTTTTAATACATTAGAAGAAGCGAAACAAATCTACGGATTAATAGCTACTATTCAAGGGGTTTTTTGGTTTATAGGTATTGGAACTATTATTGCAGGAATTGTAGGTGTAGGTAATATCATGCTCATTATTGTAAAAGAACGAACCAAAGAAATAGGCATTAGAAAAGCGCTTGGAGCATTACCAATGTCTATAGTTGGTTTGATTTTACAAGAGGCTATTTTTGTAACTATGTTTTCTGGTTTATTTGGTTTAATAGCAGGCTTAGCATTGGTAGAAATTGGAGGCCCATTTATAGAAATGGATTTTATAAAACATCCGCAAGTTGATTTTAATATTGCATTAACCACTGTGTTTTTGTTGGTTTTTGCAGGAGCTTTAGCAGGGTTTATTCCAGCTTATCGCGCAGCAAAAATAAAACCTATTGTAGCACTAAGAGACGAATAATATGTTTAGTAGAGACCGTTGGGATGAAATATTAGAAGCATTAAATGCAAATAAGTTTAGAACTTTCTTGACTGCATTTGGTGTTTTTTGGGGGATTACAATTTTAGTATTGCTTTTGGCATTGACTAATGGATTAAAAAATGGTGCTACTGCTGATTTTGGTGATTTTGCCACTAATTCTATGTTTATGTGGACTCAAGGCACATCAAAACCATATAAAGGATTACCTAAAGGACGTTACTTTAACTACAAAATGGATGATGTTGCAGCTATAAAATCTACTGTACCAAATATCAAGTATGTATCTCCTAGAAATCAACTAGGTGGCTATAATGGCGCAAATAATGTTGTAAGAGGTACAAAAACAGGTGCTTTTGAAATCTATGGTGATTATCCTGAATATATTAAACAACAACCTATGGATATTCTTCAAGGTCGTTTTATTAGTTATTCAGATATTGAGTCTAATCGTAAAATTTGTGTTATTGGGACTGGTGTTGAGCAAGGGCTTTATGATAAAGGAGAAGAAGTTTTAGGGAGTTATATCAAAATTAATGGTGTTAATTTTTTAGTTGTTGGCACATTTAAAATGAGCAATAGTAGAGGTGATGGTGAGCAAGATGCGAGTACAGTTTATATTCCATTTACAACATTTGGACAAGCTTTTAATAGAGGAGAAAGTGTCGGTTGGATGGCAATTACAGCAGAAGATGGTACAAGCATTACTACGTTAAAACAACAAATATTTGATTTAATGAAATCAAGACATAAAGTACATCCAGATGATGATCGTGCGATTGGTCATTTTGACCTCTCTGAGCAATTTGGACGTATTACGGGGTTGTTTTCAATATTTACACTTGTAGGCTATTTTGTAGGTGCTTTGGTACTTATGTCAGGAATTATTGGGATTAGTAATATCATGCTTATTGTTGTAAAAGAACGTACAAAAGAAATTGGAGTACGTCGTGCATTGGGAGCTTCACCTTGGATGATTAAATCTCAAATTTTACAAGAAAGTTTACTATTAACAATCCTATCAGGTATGGTTGGTATTTCATTTGCAGCATTTGCAATTTGGGTAATGAACCGTATTTTAGATAGTGTAGGACCTGTAGAGAATTTTGCAAACCCAAGCGTTAGTATGCAAGTGGTATTTACAGCCTTAATTATATTAGTAGTTTCTGGAGTTTTAGCAGGATTAATTCCCGCTAATAGTGCAACAAAGATGAAACCAGTAGACGCTTTAAGAATAGAATAAATCAAATAAATAGAAATTATATAATCATCAACCAATGAAAAGAACAAGAACCGTTATTTTATTGATATTAATCGTCGTCATTTTTGGAGGCGCATTATATTATTTATGGAGTAAAAATCAAGAGGATCCTATAAAGTATACTTCTGAAAGCCCATCTGAACAAACTATAGTCGTAAAAACAGTGGCAACTGGTAGTATTGTTCCGAAGGAAGAAATATTAATCAAGCCTAATATCTCTGGAGTTATAGAGAAAGTATTTATTGAAGCTGGAGAATATGTAACGCAAGGTGATTTAATTGCTCAAATTAGAGTGATACCTAATGTGTCTAATTTGACAAGCGCAAAAAATAATATTGCATCAAATCGAACGGCATATCAAACCGCTAAAATTAATTTGCAAACGCAACAATCTAACTATGATAGGCAAAAAGCACTATTTGAAAAAGGTGTGATTTCTGCCAATGATTTTGAAGGTGTTAAGAATACATATTTACAGACCAAACAATCTGTTGAGCAAGCAAGAATCAACGTGAACTCTGCAAGCCAAAATTATGATATCATAAAAACTGGTACAACGAGCGGTTTAGGAAATGTTGCACAAACACAAGTAAGAGCAACAGTTTCTGGGATGGTTTTAGATGTTCCTGTAAAAGCTGGAAATCAAGTTATTGAAGCTAATAATTTTAATGAAGGTACTTCTATTGCGTCACTAGCAGACGTAAAGCAAATGATTTTTGAAGGAAAAGTTGATGAGAGTGAAGTTGGGAAAATTAAAGAAGGTTTACCTTTAGAAATTACTGTTGGAGCTATAGAAGATCAAAAATTTGATGCTATCTTAGATTATATTGCTCCAAAAGGAGTTGCTGAGAATGGCGCCATTCAATTTGAAATCAAAGGGTCGCTTAAAAAAATAGATTCTACCTTTATTAGAGCTGGATTAAGCGCTAATGCCTCTATTATATTAGAAAAAGCTGAGAATGTGCTTGCTATTAAAGAAGCCTTAGTACAATATGATAAAGAAACAAAGAAACCTTTTGTTGAAATAGAAACTGGTGACCAACAATTTGAGAGAAGAGAGGTTGAATTAGGCATTAGTGACGGTATATTTGTAGAAGTAAAAAGTGGAATTACTAAAGACGATAAAATCAAAGTTTGGAATCAAATTCAAGGGATTCCTAATTTTAATCAATAAAAATTTTAACATTTAGTGTAACACTTTAAGAATTATAGATACTTATAGAATAATTATGAAAAAAATAGTCAGCATATTAATTGTTTTAATAACAATAAGCTCTCAAGCTCAAAATAAAAAATGGACACTAATTGAGTGTGTTCAGTATGCTTTAGAAAATAACATTTCAGTAAAGCAAAGTGAATTAGATATTGCAACAGCAGATATAGACGAACTTACAGCAAAGGGTAATTTTATGCCTAGTTTAAATGTAGGTGCAGGAGTTTCAGAAAACACAGGGCTTAGTTTTAATCCTGTAACAAATAATGCGCAAACTGCAACATTTTTATCTGCTAGCGGAAATATAAATGTAGGTTATACATTGTTTGATGGTCTTAGAAACATTAGAACATTGCAACGTGCAAAAATCTCAAAATTGGCAAGTCAATATCGTTTGGATAAGATGAAAGATGATATTTCACTTTTTGTCGCTAATGGATATCTTACTGTTATTTTGAATAAAGCAAACCTTGAAGTGTTAAGGTCTCAAAATGCAGTAACTCAAGAGCAAATTGATAGAACTAGTCAATTAGTTGAAGCCGGTTCTTTACCAAGAGGTGATTTATTAGAAATTAAAGCTATAGACGCTAGTGAAAAACAAACTATTGTAAATGCAGAAAACGCCATACAAATTTCATTAATAAATCTTGCTCAATTACTCTTAATTAAAGATTATGAGACATTTGATATTGAAGACGAAGGTTATGATGTAGTTGATGGAGGTATTGCAGATAAAAGTATTTCTGAAATTCTAACAAAAGCAAAAGAATCACGATCTGAAATAAAAATAGCTGAACAGAATGTAGAATTAGCTGAAAAAGATTTGCAAATAGCAAAGGGAGCAAATCTTCCAACATTATCTGCATTTTTTGGTTATAATACAAGGTTTACAAATAATTCATCTTTTATACAACAAATAGATCCAGACAATCCAACGACTACATCACAAATTGGTGTTGTAGAGGCTACTGGACAGTCTGTTGTTGGAGAATTTCCAAATACTATTTTACAAGAAGTTGGAGCAGATCCTTTCATAGATCAATTGTCTCAAAATGATGGTATTGGTTATGGACTTAATTTAAACATTCCTATTTTTAATGGATTTGCAACCAAAGGAAGTATTAAAAGAAGTAAAATAAATTTAGAACGTAGTAAATTTCAATTAGAGCAAACAGAGTTAGATTTAGAATCTACTGTATATCAAGCTTACGTTGATGCTAAAGGTTCACTTAAATCATACGAAGCAGCAGAGCTATCTTTAGAGTCTCAACAATTGGCTTACGATTATGCTAAAGAGCGTTATGATGTTGGATTGACAAATGCGTTTGATTTTAGCCAATCTAAATTAAGATTTGATAACGCAAAAATTGAAGTGAATCGTGCTAAATACGATTATATATTTAAGCTGAAGGTTCTCGAATTATACTTCGGAATACCAGCAACAGAATTAAAGTTTTAAACCATGACTAAAAGTACTAAAATTATTCTCGCAATTGTTGTCTTGCTTATTATTGCTTTGATAGCAGGGAAATCAATGGGGATGTTCGGCAATAAAGGAAACTTCAAAGAAGTAGAAGTTAAAAAAGTTGCTCTTGTAGATATCACTGAAACTGTTTCTGCAACAGGTAAGATTCAACCAGAAGTTGAAGTAAAAATATCAAGTGAAGTGTCTGGAGAGATCTTAGATCTTCCATTTAAAGAAGGGCAGCAAGTGAAAAAAGGAGATCTTTTAGTACGAGTTAACCCAGATTTAATTCAATCTGCAGTGAGCAGGTCTCAAGCATCTTACCAAAATGTTAGAGCAGGATTAGAACAAGCAGATGCATCATTAAAAGAAGCAAAAGCAAATTATGATAGAAGTAAATCACTTTTTGAAAGAGGTGTGATCTCTAAAGCAGATTGGGATAGAGCTATCGCAGCTTTTGAAACAGCTACAGCGTCAAGAAGTTCAGCTTATTATAGTGTTCAAAGTGCTGCAGCAACTGTTAATGAAGCAAAAGATAACTTAGGAAGAACAACCATTTATGCGCCAATGAGCGGAACAATTTCATTACTTAATGTAGAGTTGGGTGAACGTGTTGTTGGGACACAGCAAATGGCAGGTACAGAAATTTTAAGAGTAGCTAATCTTAACAATATGGAAGTTGAGGTAGATGTTAATGAGAATGATATTGTAAAAGTTCAAATTGGAGATTCTACTATAGTTGAAGTCGACGCGTATTTAAAAAAGGAATTTAAAGGTATTGTTACAGAGATCGCAAACTCTGCGGCAAGTGCATTAACTGCTGATCAAGTCACAAATTTTAGAGTTAAAGTAAGAATTCTAGAAGAGTCTTATGCAGATTTAATAGAAGGTAAGCCAGAAAGTTATTCGCCTTTTAGACCTGGTATGACTGCTACAGTTGATATTATCACAAATAAAAGCAGCAACTCTATTGCAGTGCCTATTAGTTCTATTGTGATTAAAACAGAGTCTCAAATGACCAAAAAGGAAACAGGTAGTAAAGCATCAAATTCCGAAGAAATTAAAACAGAGGAAGAAGAAAAATTTGAATGTGTATTTGTTAATGATAATGGTGTTGCTAAACTAGAAAAAGTAAAGACAGGTATTCAAGATGATACAAATATCGAAATTATTTCTGGTTTAAGTGAAGGTGCAGAGATCATCACAGGGCCATATAATATGGTTTCTAAAACTCTTAAGCCTGGTGATAAAATTGAGAAAAAAGGTGATAAAACGAAAAAAGAAGAGCCTACAGAAGAGTAAATTCCTAATTTTATTAAACAACAACAATGCCTATAATATTAAGCATAGAAACATCTACAACAAACTGCTCAGTCTCTCTTTCAAAACAAGGAGAGACTTTAGTTTTAAAAGAAGATAATAATGCCAATTACTCACATGCTGAGTCTTTGCATGTATTTATTGATGATGTTTTAAAAACGGCCAATATAAATAAAACTCAAATTGATGCTATAGCAGTTAGTAAAGGTCCTGGCTCATATACAGGTTTGCGTATTGGTGTCTCTGCAGCAAAAGGGTTATGTTACGCGCTAGAAAAGCCTTTAATTTCTATATCTACACTTCATGCTTTATCGCATCAAGTTAATACTCAAGAAGGTGTTATTATACCTATGTTAGATGCTAGACGCATGGAAGTATACTCTGCTATATATGATTCTCAATTTAATATACTTCGAAAAATTGAGGCACAAATACTTGATGAGCTTTCGTTTAAAAACGAACTAGATAATGGTAAGGTGTTTTTCATCGGAAATGGAACTGAAAAAACTAAAGCCTTGCTGCCTCATGATAATGCCGTCTATATAGATAATAAATTGCCATCGGCTAATGAAATGAGTGCATTGGCTTATGCTAAATATAAAATAGGCGACACCGAAGATGTCGCCTATTTTGAGCCTTTTTATTTAAAAGATTTTATTGCTTTAAAACCTAAGCCTAAAACTTAAGCTTCTTTTTGAATTTCAACAGCATGAGGATAAGGTATTTCTATACCAGCTGCATCAAGTGCTTCTTTAGTTTGTTCTGTAATATCAAAATATACATCCCAATAATCTGCAGTCTCACACCAAGGTCTCACAGCAAAATTAATTGAGCTATCTGCTAGTTCTGTTACGTTTACTGTAGGAGCAGGGTCTTTTAATACCTTAGGGTGTGATGTCAAAACTTTCATCAATACATCTTTAGTTTGTTTTATGTCTGAGTCATACCCAACACCATAAACCAAATCTACTCGACGTGTACCTTCAGTAGAATAGTTAATTATATTTCCATTAGAAAGTGCTCCATTTGGTATAATGATCTCTCTATTTGAAAGTCCCGTAAGTTTCGTTGTGAAAATTTCTATTTCCTTTACAACACCTAGCTCGCCTTGAGCTTCGATTAAATCACCGATTTTAATAGGCTTAAAAATCATTATTAAAACACCACCAGCAAAATTACCAAGTGAGCCTTGTAAAGCTAATCCAATTGCTAAACCAGCTGCTGCTAAAACTGCTGCAAATGAAGTCGTCTCGACACCAACAGTTCCTAAAACAACTATTATCAATACAATTTTAAAGACCCATCCAATTAAATTTAAAAGAAATTTTTGAAGACTTGGGTCAAAATCTCTTTTAGTCATAGTTTTTCTAACTCCTTTGATTAGAGTTTTTATAACCCATGATCCAATAATCCATATCGCAATTGCTGCTAATACTTTAGGACCAAAATCAATTATGATATCATAACCTTTGTCAATCCATTTTTGTAAATCCATAATATAGTTTTTAATTTGAGTATAATATTAATAAAAAAACCCGAACGATATATTAAAATGTTCGGGTTTTGAATTTGATTTTTTTATTACTAAAGAGTATTGATATAGTTGATTAAATTTACCATATCTGCTTCTCGAGATGTTTTTATTTTATTCTTTTTGATAAAGTTTAAAATATCTTTTGAATTTTTTGGAAACATCTTAGCTATGCTTTTTTTGTTTGTTGGTAACTCCCGTGCATAAGCATCATTTATAGAAATAAAATGTGTGTCATTAACGTTTTTGAATTCTGCTGGCTTGTCATTGTCATAACTTGTTTTAGCCGGCTTTGCTTCAAAATACTTAATCTGCTTTTTAGAGAATAATTTAACCTTATCATTAGACTCCGTTAGAGATACAAAATAACCTCTTTCTAAACCATCATCTGAGTTTATATAGTTTAAGGTGGTAAACTTTACATTATCATTTAGAAATGTGATAACAACATTACTAAGGTTTTTATTGAAATTTTGAACTTTATCTTCTCCTACCTTTATTTCAATTTCATCTGTAAAAGCATTATATCTAACATTATATATTTCATTTTGGGTAGCAGATATTTTTGCTGGAGCAAAATCTTTATAAATATATGGAGAGCCAATTGCTTTTTTGTTTTTTTGATTTAAAGTGACAAGAAAAGAACCGCCACCTTCCATTAAAGCTTGATTGGATCCATTATCTTGTGCTTGTGCTAAATTATAACTAGAAGTTATTAATAAGCTTAAAATTGTAATTAATAATAAAATTGATTTTTTCATAATAATCTCTTTTTGAACTAATATCAAAAACTATGCCTTCTTTAATTACGTGTTTTCATAACTAAAGAAGACATTATTTTAATCAAAATTTTGAATTTATTTTACTTCAAAAGTTAATTTCAAATTGACTCTAAACTCAGTCACTTCATTATCTTTAACTATTGCGCTTTGATCTTGCACATAAACAGATTTGATGTTTTTTACACTTTTAGATGCTTGTTTTACTGCTTTTCGAGTTGCATCCTCCCAACTTGTATCAGAATTTGATAATACTTCAATTACTTTTAATACTGCCATTTTGTTTGTTGTTTTAAGTTAAAAATTAATTCTAAATATATAAAATTACCCATTAATAGCCTCAACAGTTTCAACCTTATCTTTCATCATTTCTTTGAGCATATTCTCAATACCGCTCTTTAAAGTATACGTTGAAGATGGACAACCACTGCAGGCTCCTTGTAAAAGAACCTTAACCTTTTTTTCTACTGGATCATATGATTGGAATTCAATGTTTCCACCATCACTAGCAACAGCTGGTTTTACATATTCTTCCAAAATGTTTATTATTTCTTTTGAAATATCATCTCTAGACTCATAGTCACTATCTAATTGATCACTTTGTTTTGATTTAGCTTCAGGAGCATTAGGGTCTATAATCGTTTTTCCGTTTTCAACGTAGCTTCTTATAAATTCCCTAAGTTCCATTGTTATTTCACTCCACTCTGCAACATCAAATTTTGTGATAGACACAAAGTTTTCATCAATAAATACACTCTTTACAAAAGGAAAGTGAAAAAGCTCAGCTGCCATTGGTGCAAATTTTGTATCATCAATAGATGTAAACTCATGTGATGCTGTAGCTAGTTTTTTATTAGCAACAAATTTTAATACTGACGGGTTTGGTGTGCTTTCAGCATATATTGTTACTGGTGTTTTCTTTTTGTCTTCGGAAGAATTTATAATAACTGCTCCAGAATTTAAATACGTCACAATTTGTTCTGCAACTTCATTTTGTACATCAGCCCATTCAACGATGTTAAATCTTTCAATAGCAATAAAGTTACTGGATATATATACTTTCTTAACAAACGGAAGGTAAAATAACTGTTGAGCTAAAGGTGAAGATGCTGCTTCATCTATATTGTTAAATTCAAAACTTTCATGTTGTGTTATAAATTGATTGGTTTCAAATTTAACAATCAAAGGATTTGTAGTCTCTTTTATGGAGATTGAGTACGTATTCATAGTGCTTATTTGTGCAAAAATAGGCAACTAGAATTTCAAATAATACAATTTTAAGAATAACATAACTTTTTAAAATTGACCATAGGATTAAAATAAAAACAGATATCAAGAGTTATTTTACAAAGAGTGCTGGGAAATTAAACTGTTAAACTGTTATTATTATAACGATTTAACAATTGTGATTCCTTTAATTTTTATTAAATTTCGCTCTTATTATGAAAACCTCTACCTATAAATTGGACTACCTTTGCTTTAACTAGCCATTTTATTCTAAATTATAGATTTCATCAATTAAATTTAATTATGATGATTGTAAGTTAAATAATGAGTTTAAAACTATTTCAAACGCTATGAAAAAGCTTTACTTACTACTTGTCTTATTTTCTTATTTTTCCTTTGCACAAGATTTAAATATGCAAAACGGAAGTTTTAACAGATGTGCTCCAGATAAATTTTACGATTCTGGAGGACCTGGAGGAGCTTATGGAAGTGATGAGAATTTTATAACTACCATATGTGCATCTACTGCAGGAGAATTTATCATTTTAGATTTCTTATCTTTTAGTACACAGCTCAATGTAGATGTATTAACTATCTATGATGGTGCTGATACTACTGCTCCAATTATTGGTACATATAATGGTGCTAATACTCCAGGAACAGTAACTGCATCAGATACAAACCCGAGTGGTTGTATAACAGTTCAGTTTACAACAGATTCAACGGGTACAACTACAGGTTGGGAGGCAGATATTATTTGTGCTCAACAATGTCAATCTATTTTAGCATCCATAGTATCAACAACACCTGTTGCTAATACTTCAAATGTGATTGAAATTCCACCAGGGACAACAGTTGATTTTGTAGGTGATGCTACCTTTTCAGATGATGGTACTGGTGCAACTTATACATGGGATTTTGGAGATACTAATGTTGACACTGGTACAACAGTTTCAAATTTATACACTAACCCAGGAACTTTTAATGTTTCGTTTACTGTGACTGATACAAATCCCACAGGATGTTCTGATGTTGCTACTATTACAGTTTTAGTATTAGAGCCAATTGTGACTATTAATAATGCTGCATACGCAGAATCTTCTTTTAGCCCAGAAGAATTAATTTCCAATGTTTTAGTTTCAGGTGGTTGCTCAGGTGTTGATAATTTTTCAACTCAAGTTAATGGAAACCCAGGTAACTTACAAACAAAAAGTTATGGCTATTTCACTAAAGGAGGTGCAGTGAATTTTCCTTTTGAAGAAGGTATTGTATTGTCTACAGGTAGAGCTTTTCCAGCTGGAAATACACCAAATGGCGGAGGGTTAGTAACATTTAATAATAATCAAGCAGGAGATAATGATTTAGAAGCAGCATTAGGTCAGACAAATACCAATGATGCCACATTTATAAAATTCAACTTTGTTCCAACTGCAGATGAGATTAGCTTCCGGTATATGATGTTATCTGAAGAATATGATGGTGGTACCGAATGCTCATTTGCTGATAGTTTTGCATTCTTACTCCGAGAAGTAGGAACTACAGCATATACCAATCTTGCAGTATTACCAGATGGAACTCCTGTAAGTGTAACTAATATAAATAATGCTCCCGGATGTACAGCAAATCCAGGATTTTTTGAAGGTTATCTATTAAATGATACTAATTATGGAGGACGCACAGTAGTACTTACAGCGACTGCTGCGGTGGTTCCAAATACAACATACGAGATTAAATTAGTGGTTGCAGATCAAGGTGATTCAATTTGGGATTCTGCAATATTTTTAGAAGCTGGAAGTTTTAATTTAGGTGGAGACTTAGGTGATGATGTTACTATTGCTGCAGGAAATGCAGACTGTGAAGGAACAGCAATTACCTTAAATACTTTAGCACCTTCTGCTACTCACACTTGGTATCAAGATGGTGTGGTGATTCCAGGAGAGACAGGTTCAACAATTGATGTTACTGAAGATGCTGTTTACTCTGTTGATGTTGTTTTTGCTCCTGGCTGTGAAACTTTTAGCGATATAGTCGTTGAGTTTAAACCTAACCCAATTGCAATTGTACCACCAAATTTGAGTATTTGTGGTATTTCAGGTACTGGTGAATTTATGCTTACGGATAATGATTCGGAAATTCTAGGGACACAAGATCCGGCAGATTTTGAAATTAGTTATCATCTTATTGAACAAGATGCTATTGATAACATCAATCCACTAACAAGCCCTTATACTAACGTTTCTTCACCTCAAACAGTTTTTGCTCGTATTGCAGAATCAACCCAAGAGTGTTTTGAAACAACAATGTTTAATTTAGAATTCTCAAATCTGAATATAAATTCAGTTTTGACGCCTTTGCAAGAGTGCGATAATGATAGTGATGGTTTTACAATGTTTACTTTAACAGATGCTAATTTAGATGTTATTGATGTACTCGATCCTGCAACTGTTTCTGTGTCTTATCATTTTTCTTTAGCAGAAGCTGAGAGTAGTATGAACCCACTACCTGTGCCATACACAAACGTAGTGATGGATAATCAAACAATATTTGTCAGAGTTCAATCTAATCTTGGTATTGATTGTTATAACACAACATCGTTAGACTTAATAGTGAATCCTTTACCAGTTCCAATAACTCCCTCGTTTTATGAGGTTTGTGATGATGATAATGACGGTTTTTCTACGTTTGATTTAGCAACTAAAGATGCCGAAATATTAGGCGCTCAAATAGGAATGACAGTTACTTATCATGAAACTCTTATTGAAGCAATTGATGGAGTTAACGCCCAATCTAGTCCATATAACAATATTTCTGCAGGTGCTCAAATCATGATTGTAAGGTTAACAGATGATGTAACGGGTTGTTCCGATACAGTTGAATTACAATTAATTGTTAATCCAATTCCATCTGTCGGGACCATTACAGATTATCAACTTTGTGATTATAATATTCCTGGAGATGAAATCGAAATATTTGATCTTTCAACAAAAAATATTGAGGCTATTGATGGGCAAACTGGAGTTATAATTTCTTATCATGAAACACTTTCTGATGCTGTTGATGGATTAAGCCCACTAACTAATCTTTATAACAATACAAGTAATCCTCAAACTATTTTTGTTAGTGTTACGAACACGACTAGTGGTTGTGTTAATGTTGGGAATTTTGATTTAATTGTAAATCCTTTGCCAGCATTAGTAAACCCATCGGCTTTAGAAGTTTGTGATGACGGAACACCAGACGGTATCACTAGTATTGACTTAACATTGAAAAATGTTGAGATAACTGGTAATAATCAAAATTACTCAGTAAGTTACCATATCTCACAAGCAGATGCAGATGATAATTTAAACCCATTACCAATACCATATACTAATACGGTCAATGGTCAAATCATCTATGTAAGAGTTCAAGATATCAATACAGGTTGTTACGATACGACGACTTTAGAATTAGTTGTACAACAAGCACCAATCGCTACCACGCCATTACCATTAGAATATTGTGATCCAGACAGTGATTGTTTTGGTGTATTTGATTTATCAAGTACAGCGAATGAAATTACTGGAGGCGATCCAAGTTTAACAGTAAGCTACCA
>CAJQOA010000156.1 GCA_905479815.1 uncultured Psychroserpens sp. | reverse complement strand
AAAGAAATGAAGCGTTTAAACGAAGACTACAAGTCTCAAGACAATATCATTACAGGTTATAACGAGGAGTTATACCTGATACAACAGAATAGAGCTCTTGGCAATACAACAGAAGTTGTAAGCTTAGAGAAGCTTCAAAAGTTTTCGACATACTTTAGAACTCGTATAACAGAAATCAAACAGAAAGTACAAAACGCTACAACTATCAAAAGTGATTTAAATGCTCAAGTTTCAGATTTAAGAAAACAGCTCAGTGAACTTAATGTAGACGAAAAAGTCCAAACCGGAGAAATTAAAATTAAACTAAATACAGAGATACCAGCAGACTTAAAATTAATTATAAAGTACAACGTCAACGAGGCTGGCTGGTTTCCTATATATGATATTAAAGCAGAGAAAATTAATACGCCTTTGCAATTGGCTTATAAAGCGCACGTCTACCAAAACACAGGTAATGATTGGAATAATGTAAAATTAACGCTCTCAACTAGTGATCCAAACACCAACAATGTAAAACCAAACGTTGATCCTAAATATTTAAATTTTATAAGCAAATACAGTAATTACAATAGTAATAGAGCTACTAAAAGTTATAACTATAAATATAACCCTTTAGTGAAAACAGTCTCTGGAGTTGTAACAGCGTCAAGCGACGGGTTACCGCTTCCTGGAGTTAGTATTATTGAAAAAGGCACAAGCAATGGCGTGCAAACCGATTTTGATGGTAATTATTCTATAAAAACAGCTAGTGGCAAAGATTTGCAATATTCATTTGTTGGGATGCAAAGTGAAACCTTACCTATTCATTCTAGTATTATGAATGTAACGATGCTAGACGATTTAAATGCTTTGGAGGAAGTTGTTGTTACGGGTTATAGTGGACGAAATTCAAACAGCAAAATCACAGGTGCTGTTTCTAAAATTACAATGGATGAACTGCTAAGAGGTCAAGCAGCAGGCACGCATATTAGTAGAGGAAGTGGTCAACCTGGACAAACTGCAAACATTATTATAAGAGGAAGAAACTCATTAAGTGGAAATACCGAGCCGCTTTACATTATAGATGGTGTTCCTGTAGATCAAGATGATTTTAGAGAATTAAGTCAAAATGAAATAAAAGAGATGTCTGTTCTTAAAAATGAAGATGCAACAGCTATTTATGGTAACAGAGCCAGAGGAGGTGTTATCCTAATTTCTACAAAAGAAGGCGATTTCACATCAAATGGCGACTTTATAGAAGAAGGTATCACCAACACACGCTTTGAAATTAGCAAACTACACTCTATCCCAACCAATGGTGATGTAACCGTTATAGAAATAGAAAATTATGAAGTACCTGCCACCTACTCTTACTTTGCAGCTCCTGTGTTAAATGAAAATATATTTTTAACTGCGGAAATTGAAAACTGGGAACAATATAACCTGTTACCAGCAGAAGCTAACGTTTATTTTGAAGGGAGTTATTCTGGCAAAACAACTATTAATCCACAGAGTACAACAGAGAAATTGACCATATCATTAGGTGTTGATCCAAATGTTGTTGTAAAGCGAACACAGCCTAAAGATTTTAAAAAGAATGCCTTTATTGGAAGTAATAAAATTATTGCAAAGCACTATGAGATTGAATTGAAAAACAACAAATCTTCAGCAATAGACTTAGTCTTATTTGATCGTATTCCTATTAGTCAAAATAAAGATATTAAGATTGACGATATAGAAACAGGTACTTCTAAGTATGATAACAAAAAAGGAATTTTAAAATGGACACTTAAGTTGGAAGCAAATGTTAAAAAAACTTATAAATTTTCATATTCTATCAAATATCCAAAGAACAAACGCGTAAATTTGTAAATTAAATAAACGAAGGCCTTGAAGCAACGTATTTAACTTGAGCCTAACTTCAGTTAGTTAGGAATATATCAAGTTCTCGTTTGATGTATTAGTCTAACATCGAACGGGTCTCAGAAATAAACCTCTGATTAGAATACTTCAGTTTTAAGGCTTTCTTATTTTAAGCTCTTTAATATAAAGTCCAAGTTTGTATTAGAATTATTATTAGACAAATAAGAATCTGTGTAATATTGAGATGGTATTGCCAATCCTAAATGTTGTAATTTCTCAATAGTATCTTTATAATCTAATGTTACTTTCCCTGTTAATAACACATCTAAGTCACCACCATTTTTCGCGTAATTATACACTTTATTTATACCACATAAATATTGATGATCTTTAGTAAAACCTCCACCTCTGTGTACACGCAGCGTGATTGCAAAAGCCTTGTCTCTGTTAAGTTTATATTGACTGTATAGCAAATCAAAAGTAGCAGCAAAACTATAGCCTTTATTAAGCGTATCTACAGCAATAACTCTAAACGCTAATTCTTTTAAACGTTCCATAGTTAAACAACCAGACATGTATTCTGCATATACTGCTAATCCTTCTTGAGTTTCAACATTGTTTGGAAACCCATTTGAAAAGATTTTTAAGGGTTGTGCTAAACCATTAAATGTCGTCACCATATGCACACCAATTTCATGATTGGCCAATACTTTTAATTGATTTTCACTAAACTTATGATTCTTTCGCAACACCAATGTTTGTATGTTATTTAATACCATCGCTGCTGCTGATAAATTTGTAGATAGCTTTATCTTATAGTTGAAATCATAACGTTTAGAATACTCATTAAAGTAGTCTACAGCCTCTACAGCAGAATACTTTGGCAACATTTCTTCATCAAAATCACTATCATCAAAACGCAAAATAAACTTAGCGTTGTCTATCTCCTTTTCTGTTGGTGTACCAAAACTCTTTAAACTATTAAAGTAAAACTTTCGTCCTTGATTAATTGTCCCTAGACACTCGATCAAAGCAGAGTACTCATAAATCACATCTTCATATAATTGCCTAATACTATCATCTTCAATACGTTCTAAACGTTGAGAAAAGAATAAACGTTGTAATTTATAACCATTGAATTTTAGTTTTGGATACTTAAAAACAGGATCATAAGTGTATTTTGAAGAAAAGAATTGTTTTTTTTCTCGTTCAATATTTAAGGGATTGATATAGTTTAGTACTTCAATTTTCTTTACTAATCTATTAAGATTAGCATCGATATCAAACAAATCTTGAAATTCTTCTGTGCTTGTAATTTGGGACATTATTTGGCGTGCTTTTTGTAAAAATTCGAGGCATGCTCAGGTAACTTTGTCTTTAGTTGATTTTCAACCATAGCAACAACTTCTGGATATATAACATAATTATATTCATCACAATATACCTTTGCAATTTCGGTTGCCAAAACTAGTGTATTTTTAAAGTTTTGAGTAATATATTTTAAGAAATATCCATTGCCTTGAAAGGTATCATTTACTAATGCTGTAGATTTTATTTGCTTCGGAAATTTTATCTCAGATAAACGTTGTCTCCACAATTCAATATCATCACCAAACCTATTGTTATCAACATTAGATGTGCCTAAATTCCACGTTGGCACTTCCCTATCCCAACGTTTCCAATTATAACTATGCATATCATACACAATTGCCACTCCAAATTTTTCTTCTAGTTTTGTGATTAGTGCATGTGTTACTTTAAAGAAATTAGCATGCTTTTCTAAGCTTTTATTTTTCTTTTCTTCGGACAGTGGTTTATGCCATAATGCTTTTCCCCAAGCGGTTTCAAAAACAGCATTTTCTGGGTCACGATTTAAATCATACTCAAAACGAGAATCACAACCAGCTATTACGATTGGGTGAGACATCACCATGTTTTTGGTTTCAGGATCTTCTTCGTACCAACGGTCGTATTCTGTATGGATACAATTGTCCCAAAGTTCTTTTCTAAATTGATGCCCATTATGTACTGCAGCACAAGCATAATGTACGTAGTCATCAATTTTAATGGTTAACGAATAATCATCTGTAACAGCATGAAAACACACTTCATTTTCAATTTTAGAAATGATAGCTTCTATTGATAATCGTTCCATTTTTTAACTTAATATTTTTTTCAAACTATTATATATCGCATGTTCCATTTGATCCATTTTACCATCTGCAAGAGCCATAAGTTTAATATCTGCGAAAAGCTCCTCAGGATTATTTTTATAAGATTCTGAAGAATTTACTGCATCAACAATTTTTGTAATACTCTGGTAATCGTTATCACTATCAAACTCTCGTTTTATATGGTTGTAGGTCTCTATGTCCACACGAGACAAAATATACGCATGCTCTTCTTTTGTTTCTTTTAAATCAGAATGTGCTACATATAGTAAAATATAAGCCACCAATTCTTGCTTAGTCCAGTTAATGTTTGCCATAGTTATGTTGTTAGTGTTCCATACTCTGTCCATGAACCATCATAAACAGCTAATTTTTCATATTCTAAAATATCTGCAGCCAATGCTAAAATGCACGCCGTAATTCCAGAACCACAGGAAAAAGTTAATGATTTATCTTCTATTTTAAAAGTATTAAAAATAGTTTTCAATTCTTCTTTTGATTTTAAACAATTTCCATCGAGCAAATTTGTGTATGGTAAGTTTTCAGAATTTGGAATCGTTCCGCTTCGTAATCCTGCTCTTGGCTCTGATGCTACTCCTTTAAAACGCTCTTCAGATCGTGCATCTAAAATCAAACATGTACTATCCTCAGACATTTCAGAAATATGCTTAAAAAAGCACATATGCTCTGGTTGATAATATGCTAAAAAGTTTCCTTGTTTCCAATTAGGGCCATCTAATGAAGTTACTGTTTTATAATTGAATCGTTTCCATTCTGGTAATCCACCATCTAAAACTGCTACATTTTCAAAACCAAATGTTTTAAACAGCCACCATACTCTAGCACTTGAATATATACCTTTAGTATCATAAACGATAATAATAGAATCTTGATGAACACCTAAAGCTCTAGCTTCTTGTTGAAATTGTTCTTGTGAAGGTAATGTTGTTGGAAATTCAGCTTTGGTATCACTAAAGGTTCCTTTTAAATCGAAATATCTCGTGTTTGGAATCCACTCTTCCGAAGAAAGAACACCAGAATCAGAAATTTTTCTAATTGTTGCATCTAAAACAATTAGCTTATCATTCTCAAGGTTTTGATGAAGCCATTTGACAGTAACAAGTTGTGACTTGTTATTACGCATCTTGAACCGTTTTGCGTAATCGTGTTCGTCTATCAAATGCTTGCAGTTGATCTACCACTTTGCTTTCTAGAAAGTCAATCACACGTTCTTCAACCTTAACTTTAGACTTGTACA
The DNA here is from genome assembly GCA_905479815.1 of uncultured Psychroserpens sp. Lineage (GTDB taxonomy): Bacteria > Bacteroidota > Bacteroidia > Flavobacteriales > Flavobacteriaceae > Psychroserpens. The sequence continues at coordinate 4,124 of CAJQOA010000156.1, read as the reverse complement.
CTTTATTGATATATGTAATTCCGCCAGGTGACATCACATTGACTTCAACCAATTTACCACCAATTACATCAATTCCTACGAAGTATAAACCGTCTTTGACTAATTTGGGACCAATTTGTTTGCAAAGTGCTTTTTCAGCTTTAGTTAATGAATGCTTTTGTACAGATCCACCAGCAGACACATTAGAGCGATGATCATCAGATCCTGGGACACGTTTCATGGCTCCTACAGGTTCTCCATTAAGTAATAAAATTCTAACGTCACCTTGATCTGCACCTTCTATATAATCTTGTAGTATGACATAATTAGAAGACCCATCACCACTAGTAATATAAAAATCTAGTAACGATTTGATATTATTCATTGCAGATTTCTCTATTAAAATCACACCAGAACCTCCAAAACCATTTAATGGTTTTAGTATCATTTTGTCAGCTTTTGATTCTCTAATCTGCTTAACTAAATACTCTTTATTTTTAGACACATGCGTATTTGGGATGATATTACTATGCGCATCTCCAAAAGCGGCAGTATACAGTTTATTATTAGCTTCTCGCATGCCTTGAAGTGAGTTACAAATGAACACATCATCCTTTACAGAGTCTAAAAAATTCAACATAATAGGATCTAAAGGTGGATTTGCTCTAAAGAAAATCGCGTCAAAACCAGCAAGTGGCAACATTTCCTCTCTAAGTTTTGCTTTATTATAAAATGCTTTTAATGTAGAAGGCACTTTATCCATGCGACCAACAACCATACAAAATGCATTAGTTACACTATCTCTTATCGTTAAATTTGCTGGTGTACACATAGCAACACCATGACCTCGTTTTGCACATTCTTTGATTAAGGCTAAGCTTGTATCATTTTCGGGATCGATCTCTTCCCAAGGGTACATTATAAAACAAACATTCATAGTTGGATATTTTTTATTGATTTCTATAAATTTAAAAAGACTTATTAGTATTTAAAACTATTTTACTTCATCATAATTATCATCCCAATTCTTAACTTTTGGGTCTCCAAGTTTTCCTACAGATTTAGCAACAATCATAGACACTGTAGCATCACCAGTAACATTAACAACTGTTCTACACATATCTAATGGTCTATCTACGGCAAAAATAAGGGCTAATCCAATTGGCAATAATTCTGGTGGAAGTCCAACTGATTCTAAAACAATAACAAGCATTACCATTCCTGCACCAGGAACTGCAGCACTACCAATAGATGCTAATAAAGCAGTTAAGACTATAGTAATTTGGTCTGCGAATGTTAAATCTAATCCAAGTGCTTGAAATATAAATACTGCAGCAACTGCTTGGTATAAACTGGTACCATCCATATTAATTGTTGCTCCAACTGGTAAAACAAAACTAGACACTTCCTTATCAACACCTATGTGTTCTTCAACACGTTCCATAGTGACAGGAAGTGTCGCTGCACTTGAACTTGTTGAAAATGCTAATAGTTGCGCAGGACTTATTTCTTTTAAAAACCAAAATGGATTTTTCTTTGTAAATGTTGCTACAATAACACAATAAAAAACAATCATTAAAACTAATCCCAAAACAACAACTCCTGCATATTTTAATAAGGCATACAAAATATCTGGATCATCAGAAGACACAACAACATTTGCTAATAAAGCAAACACTGCTACTGGAGCCGATAACATAATCAAATCCACCATTTTTAAAACGATATCATTTAATGAGTCGAATAAAGCTTTCATTGGCTTAGCTCGTTTTTCTCCAATTAGAAGCATTGCAATCCCTAAAAATATAGCGAAGAAAATTACTTGAAGCATTAATTTATTATTACTTAAAGCGTTAAAGGCATTATCTGGAACCATGTCTTCTAAAAACTGTAATGGTCCTGAATCCATTTGCTTAGAAGCTTCTGCAATTTTTGCTTGTACACTACTATTTTTAGAATATGTCTCAGTTAGTTTAGCAATTGTTTCCTCTGAAACACCATCTCCTGGTTGCATTATATTAACAAGAGCTAGTCCAATTGAAATAGCAAATACAGTAGTTACTATATATATCCCAATTGTTTTTAATCCAATATTTTTGAATTTAGAAATATCTTTTAAATCTGAAATCCCTTTTATTAACGACGCTAATATTAAAGGTATAGCGATGAGCTTCAATAGCTTTACAAAGATAGAACCTATTGGTTTTATCCAATCTTCAGTAAATGCTCTTCCTCCACCAATCTGGAGCATAACAAAACCAAATACTAAACCTAGTAGCATTCCTATTAAAATTTTCCAGTGTAACGCTAGTTTTTTCATATATCTATTGAGATTTTAAAATCTATGTTTATTTTATGTATACATCTTATTCAGCAAATAAAAATCTGCTATTACTAAAGCTGCCATGGCTTCTACAATTGGTATAGCTCTTGGCACCACACAAGGGTCATGACGACCTTTACCTTGCATTTCAACAATATCACCAGAACTATTAAGTGCATCTTGCTTTTGAATGACAGTGGCAACAGGTTTGAAAGCGACTCTAAAATAGATATCCATTCCATTGCTAATTCCACCTTGAATTCCTCCAGATAAATTAGTTTTTGTCGTACCATCTTCATTGAACAAATCATTATGTTCAGTACCTTTCATTCTTGCACCACAAAATCCACTACCATATTCAAAACCTTTAACGGCATTAATTGAAAGCATTGCTTTTCCTAATTCGGCATGTAGTTTGTCAAACACTGGTTCACCTAATCCCATTGGAACATTTTGAAGTACACACGTTATAGTGCCACCAATGGTGTTTCCTTCTTTTTTAATGTCTTTTATTTTGGTAATCATCTGTTCTGCAGTTGCTTCATCGGGACAACGAACAGCGTTTGTTTCTGTTTTTGAAAAATCTAAATCTTGATATGGTTTCTCTAAGAATATATCTCCTACAGATGATGTGTATGCATTAATTTTAATCGAACTCAAAAACTGTTTTGCAATTGCTCCAGCAACTACTCGAGATGCAGTTTCACGTGCAGAACTTCGACCTCCTCCACGGTAATCACGCACACCGTATTTTTTTTCATAGGTGTAATCTGCATGACTTGGTCTGTACACATCTTTTATATGTGAATAGTCTTTTGATTTTTGATTGGTGTTCTTTATCACAAACCCAATTGGAGTTCCAGTCGTTTGTCCTTCAAAAATTCCTGATAAAAACTCAACAGTATCTGGTTCTTTACGTTGTGTAACAATATTTGACTGTCCTGGCTTTCGTCTATTCATTTCATTTTGAATGGCATCAAAATCTAAATGTATTCCTGGAGGGCAACCATCAATTATTCCACCAATTGCTACTCCGTGAGACTCACCAAATGTGGTAAGTTTAAATAAATTTCCGAAAGAATTTCCTGCCATAAACTAAGATTTTACGCTAAAGTACTTGTAAAAATAGAGAAACAAAAACAGAAATCAATAAAGCAGCACATTTCCATAGAAAAAATCACAAAACATTAAAGTAATGCTTGACGTAAAATAGTTATTGGATGCAATGCTTCTTTTTGAGTTCCATCTTTAATTTGATGTCTACAACTGGTCCCATTTGCTGATATTTGCACGTCATCACTAGAATTTCTAATTGCCGGAAATAAGGTCTGCTCTCCTATTTGCATACTTACATCATAATGCTCTTTTTCATAACCAAAACTTCCAGCCATACCACAACAACCACTAGAAATAATAGTGACGCTATAGTTTTTCGGTAAATTAAGCACTGTAAAACTTGATAACTGATTTGACAAGGCTTTTTGATGGCAATGCCCATGAAATTTGATTGTTTTCTTTTCTGAAGAGAATTGCTCAGGTGTAATATGTCCTAATTCTATTTCTTGTTGAATGAACTCTTCTATCAAATACGTATACTTTGCTATCAAATAAAAGTTTAAGTAAGGTGGTTCAATCATCTAAAAACAAAATAAATACAAATAATTATATTAAAGAGGTTTATGTTTTTAATGATGAATTTACTAATCATTTAGATGCATCAATTGGTATAGATGCTATTGATCTTTTACAAGCTTTAAATTATAAAATTATATTTATAAAACATTCAGAATCTGGACGCTCATTTTTATCCAAAGGATTGTTA
>CAJQOA010000155.1 GCA_905479815.1 uncultured Psychroserpens sp. | reverse complement strand
ATAAAAACATTGAACCGATTTTTTATTAACGAAACATAGGTGCAATTTGAAGAAACATTCCGAATTCAATGAATAAAGGAAAAATCGAAACATATCATTTTCTAAAAAACGAACCGAAAAAACGACAGTTTGATATTTATGATTTAGCAACATATCATAAATTGAATTCCGAACATTCTGCAAAACCCCACTCACACAGCTTTTACCAAATAATTTGGTTTAAAAATAATAACGGAAATCACATTATCGATTTTGAGAGCTATGACATAAAAGAGGACAGAATCTTTTTTATAGCAAAGAATCAAGTCCATTATTTTGAAAAACGTTCTGACTATCGCGGATATTTAATCCATTTCAACGAATCATTTCTTTTAAGCAATGAAACGGATATTAATTTTTTCCTTACCTATTCAATTTTCAATAATAAACAAGAACCCTATTTTCAAACGCCAAAAATTCTTGAGCATAAACTAATAAACTATTTATCTCAAATTGAGGATGAAGTAGCAAATGCTAATGAATTTGGTAATAGCGGTATACTTTCAAACTTATTAAAATCAATGCTTTTAGTAATTGAACGAGAAAAAAGAAAAAATGCTGAAGCTAAGAAGAAACCTGATAATAGTAATTACCTCAAATTCCGAGACCTGTTGGAAAATAATTTTCATAAAAAGTGGCCTGTATCTGACTTTGCCAAGGCACTATCAATTTCTACCAAAACACTTAATTCTACAGTCAAGTCAGAAATCGGAATAACTGTGTCTCAAAGCATTTCAGATAGAATTATCCTCGAAGCAAAAAGAAAGTTAATACATTCCAATTCATATATAAATCAAATTGCCTTTGATTTAGGTTTTAACGACCCGTACTATTTTACCAAATTCTTCAAAAAGCACGTTAATTGCTCGCCAGCTGAATTCAGAAAATCGATTTCCTAATTTCACCAACTTTAGTCGCTTTTGTCCATTTCACAAAGTTCTGATTGAACATACTTTTGTATTGTAACATAAAATAAATACAATGAATATTAAAAGAAAATTATCAATCGGAATATTGTCTGTATTTGCAGCAGTATCATTATTAACTTTAACATCAATGACTATGGACAAAAAAGAAACGAATGCTTATTTAGAAATTACTTTAGACATTAAAGCTGAAAATAGAGGAAGTGCAGCAGGAGTTTATTTAAAGTATAAGCAACCATTTTTAAAACAAATAGATGGTGCAACTTCTAAAGAACTTTTAATTAGAACAGAAGATGTACAAGTTCTTCACGGATTTGAATCTGAAGAAGAGGCTAAAGCTTATTTAACATCAAAACTTTTTGAAAATGATGTGGTTAAAGAATTAAAACCATTCCTGGAAAGCAACCCTGAAATTCAAATTTACTCTGTTTTCCAAAACTAAACGGACTTAAAAGAGTGCCGTAAAAAACAGCCGTATAAGCGCAAGCCATTTGGTTTGCGCTTTTTTTATTATCGTCACTATTGCCGAAAAATATCGCACTTGAAATCAGCTGCTTTTCACATACAAACCGTTAAACGAAAGTAGCCTCAAACATAGTTTTAAAATGCTTTAAAAGCTTAACTTTAACCTCAGCTTCATCTACTCTATCAACACCTAATTCCACCTGCAAAGACGTCACAGCCTTACCTCTAATTCCGCAAGGAATAATATTGTCAAAATAGCCTAAATCTGCATTAACATTTAGCGCAAAACCATGCATGGTTACCCAACGACTAGCGCGCACGCCTAAGGCACAAATTTTTCGAGCAAAAGGTGTTCCTACATCAAGCCAAACGCCAGTTTCTCCTGGACTACGCTCGGTTTTTAAGCCGTACTCTGCTAAAGTTAAAATAATAATTTCCTCTAAAAAACGAAGGTATTTATGTATGTCTGTAAAAAAATTATCTAAGTCTAGAATAGGATAACCTACAATTTGTCCAGGTCCGTGATACGTAATATCTCCACCACGATTAATCTTATAGAAAGTAGCGCCTTTTTCAGTTAATTGGGCTTCAGAAAGCAATAAGTTAGATACATCTCCACTTTTACCTAAAGTATAAACATGCGGATGCTCTACAAATAAAAAATGATTCTCAGTTTTTAAACCTGCAGCCTCTCTCCTATTTTTAATTTTGGTGTCTAAAATAGATTTAAAAATAACCTCTTGGTAATCCCAAGTTTCTTTAAAATCTTTAGAACCTAAATCTTCTAACTTTATGGTTTTATTCATAAAGCAAAATTACAATTTTTTAAAGATTAAGTAATACTTAGAACAGCTAGCTAATTTTCAGGATTATTTAAAATAACAAGTGCCGCAATAACTCCAGGAACCCAGCCACAAAGCCATAATAAAAAAACAATAAAAATTGAGCCACAACCTTTTCCTATAACAGATAATGGCGGGCAAATAATAGCGAGAAGAACTCTCCAAAAACTCATAACTTTGATTTTAATACTGAAAAGCTTCAGCATGATTGATTGATGTAATTATATGACGCTATTTAGTGTTAAATGTTACAGTTTGGTGCTCTTCAGTTTCAG
>CAJQOA010000154.1 GCA_905479815.1 uncultured Psychroserpens sp. | reverse complement strand
CAAAAATACAACACTATGAGTAAATTATTTCCGCCAATAAATTTTAAAGCTTGGATTGAAGAAAATCGTCATTTATTAAAGCCACCTGTTGGAAACAAAGTGGTTTGGAAAGATGGTGATTTTATAGTTATGGTTGTTGGTGGACCAAATAATAGAAAGGATTATCACTACAATGAAACACCAGAATTTTTCTATCAAGTGGAAGGTGACATCATATTAAAAGTGATTGATAAAGGCACACCTAAAGACATTCATATAAGAGAGGGAGAGATATTTTTATTACCTCCTAAGGTACCGCACTCTCCACAGCGTGGGGCAAATACTGTTGGTTTAGTTATTGAATACCCTAGAGACAAAGGCGTACAAGATGCGCTTTTATGGTTTTGTGAGAATTGCACAACTAAATTATACGAAGAGGATTTTACGGTTGAAAATATTGAAACCGATATGCCAAAAATCTTTGATAATTATTATAGTGACAAAGACAAACGTTGCTGTCCTAACTGTGGTGAGATAATGCAACCACCTAGTAAAGTAAAAATAGATTAGAGTTCGTGTTCCTACCATAGTTGGAACATATGATGTGCTAAAAAAACTAACCTAAATCAGATTCTTGCTTTAGCAAGAATGACAAGACATGAGCAAACGAAAACTAAGAATAAACGGTCACTCACACTTACTTCCCTATCCTGAGGAAATTCCACAATTTATGCAAGACAAAGGCATATTTTGGGTTGATAAAGACCGAAAATTCATGCTTCAAAAAGATTGGAATCGCCCTATAACAGATTCTAGTTTCTTCTTAAACGAAAAACTAGCTTGGATGGAAAATTTCAAAATTGATCATGCAGTGGTTCTCAACTTATCTCAATTATATGGTAATGGTTTACGTGTTGAGGAAATGAAACAAGCTCTACGTTTTCAAAATGATTTTAATGCCAAAGTACAACGAGAAAACCCAAGTAAGTTTACTTGTGGTTTTGTGGTACATCCTGGTTTTGTTAGAGGTGCTTGTTGGGAAATCGAGAGATGTGTTGAGGAATTAGGCATGCAACTTCTATGTTTACCAACGCATTATATGGACACGATAGGGACTTGGCGTTGTATTTTTGATGAAGAAAACGAACCCATCTTTGAATTGGCTAATAAATATAATTTAGCCGTTGAGATTCATCCTTATGATGGTGAAAAATTTATTAAATTAGAAAACACATCTTGGCGTTTTCATTTAATTTGGATGCTTGCACAATGTGCAGATGCTTATCACTTTTTAACATTAAATGGTTTTCAAGATAAATTTCCAAACATGAGAACATGTTTCGCTCATGGTGGACAATTAGCACAAATAAATCTAGGACGTCGTATTCAAGGTTTTGATGGCAGACCAGATTTATTTGAAGGTAAAAGTCACCCAAGAAAAGCAGTAGGTCATAAAAACATATTTTTTGACACTTTAGTTCATGATACTGGTGGTTTAGAATTACTCATTAGAAATCAAGGTTCAAAACAAGTATTAATGGGACTCGATGACCCTTACCCTTTAGGAGAAATGGAGAGTAAAAAACAATCCTCCTATCCTGGAAAGATTTTAGATTTAGCCATAGAACGTGATATTATTACAGAGGTTGAACGTGATGCTATTTGGGAAGACAATGTGATACAGTGGCTCTGTGGTGATGACCAAGTTGCTAAAGACAAATTAGTTAAACGTATTTTAGGATAATGTACTTTCTACCTGAAAAATTAGATGACTATATCGTTGCTCATTCTGAAGAAGAACCAGAATTACTACATCAACTTACAAGAGAAACGTATCAAAAGATATTACAACCTATTATGCTTAGCGGACCATATCAAGGCCGAGTATTGAGTATGATTTCAAAATTAATACGCCCTAAACGCATTTTGGAATTGGGAACATTTACGGGATATGCAACTTTATGTTTAGCTGAAGGTTTACAAACTGATGGTGAGATTGATACTATTGATGTAAATGAAGAATTAGTCGATTTTCAACGAAAGTATTTTGACAAGTCTGATTATGGCAAACAAATACACCAGCACCTAGGCAGTGCATTAGACATTATCCCTAGTCTTGACAACACTTTTGATTTGGTTTTTATTGATGCTGATAAGCCAAACTATGTCAATTACTTCAATTTAATAATTGACAAACTAAATTCAGGAGGTATTATTTTATCTGATAATGTTTTATGGCATGGAAAGGTCGTTGAACCTTTAGACGCAAAAGACAATTCTACTAAAGCTGTATTGGAGTTTAATACCCTCTTAAAAAATGATAAGCGTATTGAAACCGTTCTTCTTCCAATTAGAGATGGTCTAACTATTAGTAGAAAAATATAAATAATTTAGGTGTTTTAATGTAATTAAAAAAACCTCCTTGCATGTTTGCAAAGAGGTTTTTTTAATTATAATATGATTACAAATTTATTGAACCGCTTGTAGAGCATCAATATTACCATAACCAAAGTTATTATTCTTATACGGATAAAATTCTGCCGACTGTTTTAACCTATTTAAAACTTGAGTACGACTCCAACTAGGATATCTTGACCATACTAATGCAGCAATTCCTGCAGTAGTTGCTGTAGCTACAGAAGAACCTCCTGTATAACGTCTATCTGCATTGTAAAATCCTAACACAGGTGGTGCTTTACTTGTATTATTATCACCTTCCATGATAATAGTAAAGTCAATTTTACTACCACTATGACACGTTTGACAACGATCGTAGCTACTACCATCATCGACACCAGTAACTGCAACAGTCTCGCTCATTGTTGCTGGAAAAATCACTCCAAAACCATTTGTAAAGCTTGTAGAAGTTCCTCCTGCCGCAAAGATTAACTTGCCTTTGCTGTAGGCATATTTCACGCCATCTTTCACATTTCCTATAGACCATACATAACCTATAGACATTGAAATAATTTTCACATCACTTCTATTACCTAATTGTGTTAATGCTTTTGAAACTCCTTTGCGCTCATGATAGTCGTTTAATAGAACATCTTCTGTTGCTCTATATGCTACTAGATTTGAATTGTAAGCAACACCAACAGGCATACTATTATCATTACGTGGAGAAGCCATTGTTGATGCCATAGCAGTACCATGACCACATTTATCGTGTGGACCATCATAATTACTTGACCACCACCAATTCGAATCTATAAATGTTCCATATTTTTGAACATAACGACCAGATGAATACCCATCATTAAAGCCTGATGAATTTAATAATGGTTGTGATGCAGAAACCCCTGTATCAATTAATCCAATAGTAACTCCAGACCCTGTAGATAGTCCCCAAGCTTGTTGAATATTGTGTTCATCAAAATGCCATGATACTTGAGCATTATTAGGATTTACTGTACTATAATGTGATGAATTGATATAAGCTCCATTTTTATCACATCCAGAACTTGATCGTTGTTGTGCTTCATTATAAGTAAACTGGTTATATCCATTTGGCTCTAGATAGCGTACATCATCTCTTTTTCTTAAAGCGATGATGGTTTCAATATTCTCTACACCTACATCAATTACTGTTAAAATATCTTGTTCAACAATTTTGAGTTCGCTTTTTTCAATCTTCTCTTTCTCTACTACTAAATTTAATATGCTATTTTTTTTAGCGTCCAATTCTGGATCTCTATTTTCACTAAAACTTTGACCTTCATTCCCATAACCAATAGTCAATACATTTTGACCATGTACAACAGCACTCCATAGAAAATGAGCATCTTCCTTGCTCCAATCAAAATCACCTGTAGCTCTTATGGTTTCACTGATACGATTATTAATGTCTTGAACGGTTAATGGATCTTTAGGAAATTGAATCTCTTGAGATTCTGTTTGAATTGTGGTCTCTTCTTTAGTACAAGACACCAAGGTAATTGCTAGAAGTAGCACTACTTTTAAGTACATTTTTTTCATTTAATATAATTTAGATTGGTTAATGATGTTCTAAATATATTAAATTATTAAAAACTAAACGCATTCAATTTTGCGATTTTATCAACATATATGATTAAAAAATAGGAATATCACAATTTAGGACCTCTACTCACAGAACCGGTAAAATCTTCTAGATCGTCTTTTACCTTATTAATCTCCTCAGTAATGTCTTTAGTAACATCTGTATTAATACCTTGTTTTTCTGCAGTTTTAGTTATCTCAGACTTGATATCATTTGAGGCATCCTTTAGCATACGCATTCCTTTTCCCATACCACGAGCAATCTCAGGAATTTTATCTGCACCAAAGACCATAACTACTATAACTAAGATAAATAGAACCTCTGGAGTACCAATGAATAAAAATGTTGCTAATTGTATCACGATGCAAATATAATGAGTTGTTTACTATATGTGTACTTATTTTATTTATTTATATACAAAAGAGTCGATATTGCTACCGACTCTTTTGTATATAAGCTCTAGCTAATATTAACCTTTAACTTTATTTTTGAATTTATCAAAATCACTCTCCTTAACCTCTTTAGGCCAAGAATTATTTGTTGTATCAATATCTCCAGTTTCTAATTTTGGATCTAATTTTATAGATACTATTTCCTTTTCTGAAGCTATAGCTTTACTCACTTGATTATCATTGAATCTCCAAATTTGAGCAGGATAAGTTTCGGTTTTAGAAGTACCATCTGCATAGGTAAACTCAACAATAATTGGCATTACTAATCCGCCTGGTTTTTCAAAAGTAATATTATAGAAATACTTAGGTTGTTTGATTGTTTTGCGTTCTTCAGCAGTGAAATTGTCCATCATATATTCTTTTAACGATGGTGAATTATCAGCAGATGTTCCTTTACGTAGTTTTTTATCAAATTCAGCGCTACCTTCTTCAACAAGATACACCCAATTTAAGTCGTCTAAATTACGATTATTCGTTGCAGCATAGTTTTTAGCATATTGATTTGGTTCTGATGACACATAATACTTCTTTACATCTTTTAATCCTATATCAACCCAGTCTGTTGAATAGAACCATCCTCTCCAATACCAATCTAAATCAAATGCCGAAGCATCTTCCATGGTACGGAAAAAATCTTCTGGTGTTGGGTGCTTAAACATCCAACGATGAGTATATTCTTTAAACGCATAGTCAAATAACTCACGTCCCATTACAGTTTCTCTTAATATATTTAATGCAGTCGCTGGTTTTCCGTAGGCATTATTACCAAACTGATATGTATTTAATCCTTTAGTCATTATTGGCGCAATACGATCTTGATTTCCACCCATATATCTTACAATGTTTTTTGCTGGCCCACGACGTGATGGATATGCAGCATCTCCAGTTGACAATGCTCCAGGGTACCATTCTCCAAAGTCTTGCTCTGCAACATATTGCATAAATGTATTTTATCCTTCATCCATCCATGTCCATTGACGCTCATCACTATTAACAATCATAGGGAAGAAATTGTGTCCTACTTCATGAATAATAACACTCATCATACCATATTTTGTACGGTCATCATACTTGCCATTTTCGTCTGGTCTTCCATAGTTCCAACAAATCATTGGGTATTCCATTCCTTGACGTCTTGCATGTACAGAAATTGCTTTATGATAAGGATAATCAAATGTCATACGAGAGTATGATTTCAATGTACTTGCAACAGCTTTTGTTGACCACTGTTCCCATAATGGGTTTCCTTCTTTAGAATACAATGAAACAGCCATAACATCAGTATCACCAATTTTAACAGCCATCATATCCCAAATATACTTTCTAGACGATGCGAAACCAAAGTCTCTTACATTCTCAGCATAAAGTTTCCATGTATTTTTCTTTTTAGAACGTCCTTTTTCTCTAACCTCAGCTTCTGCTTGTGTTGATATAATAACAGGTTCTTTATATGATTTTTTTGCTTTCTCATAGCGTTTCATCATATCGCCAGAAAACACATCACTTCTATTCATCAACTTTCCTGTTCCATCTAAAAGATGATCTGCAGGAACTGTAATATTTACTTCAAAATTTCCGAATGGTAAAGCAAATTCATCGCGACCCCAAAACTGTGAGTTTTGCCATCCTTCTACATCATTATAAACTGCCATTCTTGGATAGAACTGAGCAATAACATAATTTCTATTTCCATCAGGAAATAATTCATAACCAGAACGTCCACCATCTGTAACATGATTGTTAATTTGATACCACCATTTGATGTTAAAAGAAAATTTATCTCCTGTTTTCATCGTTTGAGGCAAATCAACACGCATCATCGTTTGATTAATAATGTGAGATAGCGCCTTGCCATCTGTACTCGTAACACTTTCAATATTGAAACCTCCATCAAAATTCTCACTCATGTAAGATGATGCAAATCTAGATGCAGATTGCGCAGGTGTTACTGTACTAGTTTTAATATCGTTTGAAGGGGAGTCTTTTGTTCTCACATTTTGATCTAACTGAACCCATAGATATGTCAACTCATCTGGAGAATTATTAGTGTATGTAATCGTTTCATACCCAGTTAACACTGCTGTCTCATCATTGATTTCGAGATCCATTTTATAATCTGCTTGTTGCTGATAGTATGCTGGTCCTGGTGCACCAGATCCTGTTCTATACATATTAGGCGTTGCAAATTCATCATAGAGTTGCTTAAACTTATTCTGATTCGTGTGACCAGATTTTCGTTCTTCTTGTTCTTGAGCCACTACATTTAAAGAGATAAAGGCAATTGACAAACAAAGGAATTTTAGTATTCTCATAGCAATTATTAAAGGGTTGATTTATTTAAAATTTAAGTATTGATTTGTGTCTTCCTTAGTGAATATTAGATTATTCACTTTAGAATTTATTTTTGATTTAACTATATTTTTTTGCTTCGGAAATAGATCAAAAAGAACTGTATTACTTATTTCAATAGTATTGATCTCAGCAACATCTACAATTTCGAGATAACAGGCAACTTGATCATTTTCATAGTCTTTACCTATAAATTTGAACGCAACTTCTTTTGTATTAATCTTAATTTCAAGTTTTTGCTTCAAATACCTTTTGATGTAGTCATCAACGGTTTGTTTTTCATCGATTGCTGTTAAATTTATGCTTTTATCAAAACGTTCTTGTAAGGTAAGCTCAAGATCATCAACATCTATTCTTGTAATTATCTGAACAGACTTTTTCTCTTTCACGTACTCTATCTGTGTGACACTCACATAGTATTTGTGAGCAACAGATAAAAAAAACGGAAAAATAACAGCTAGTAAAACAACCTTTAAAGAATTCATAACAATCAATAAAGGGTAAATGTAGCTATTTTATGAAAATTTTTATTCTTAAAAAGTGTTAATAATATCAATACACTCTAGTTCGACTAATCTTTAGATTCTATATCCTCGTCTGTATTCATATAGAGTTTTTGTAGAAGAAACTCATAGGTTTCAAAATCGTTATCTCTTTTGCAAAGTGCTTCAAATTTTGGATCCTCGGCAACGTAGTAGAAAAATTCGACTTTTAAATGCTCTTTTATATCCTGATCTGCAAAGAGTAAGCTTGAAAATTCAGACTTAATGTTATTCATACAATTAGTTTGCTCTTCTAACTTTACTGCATTTTTTAATTTTTTGGTACGTCCAGAAATCTTGTTCAATATTTTATGAATATTTATTCCAATAAATAATGGTGCTATTATTATGGATTTCCCAGCATCTGCCTCATACAGTTTTCTTTCTTTTTGAGTTTTAGGTTTTCCTGTATAACCAGGAATCCCAACATCATAAAAATTAATATCACGCTTAACATCACTATTTCCAATATCTAAAAGTAAATCTCCTGTTAGAATCTTACCTACAACAACTTCGTCTAATTCGTTAACGCGATCTTCAAGTTTTATTGAAAGGTATTCTAACTTCAATATAGTTTCTGTAATCACAATGTTTTGTGGTATGTACTGAATACTCGAAATAAGAATAGTATCATTTAACCTTGCTGGCACAAAAAATTGACCTTTACTATTAGTAATTGTAAACTCTTGAGCTGTAATATTAAGTATATGAATACTTCCCAAATCTGAACTAGCAGCAACTTGACCTTTCAAATCAACAGTTTGAGCATGACCAACTAAACACACCAAAAGCATGAAAACTAAAACAGATATGTATTTAATCTTTTTCAATATGTGTTTTGAAGGCTTCAAATTTGTCTTTTAAAAACTGTAAAGTTTTGATATCATTACCTAAATCACTTAATTCTTTAAATGATGGATCATCACTACAAAAATAAAAATACTCATTTTGCATCGTTTCACTATAGGTATCATCCTCAAAAATCAATTTAGAAAATTTTGCTTTTGCCTGCTCGATAGCTGCCCCTAACTCTTCGCGCTCAATTTGTTCTTTTAAACTTTTTGTGCGACCAGTTATCCAATTTATTAAAGGGTTTAATGGTACAATACCACCTCCAGATTGTGCTTCATATAAACGCCTTTCGCTTTGGGTCTTTTTTGGCCCTGTATAACCAGGAATTCCTAAATCATAAAAATTAAGTTCTCGCTTTGCATCACTATTTTCAATGTCTGTCATTAAACTTCCGGTTAAAACCTTACCTACGACAACTTCGTCCAATAGGTTGACATTATCTACAAGATTAACATTAACCGCTTTAGTTTGCATTATAATGTCTGTTATCAAAATTTCTTTTGGTACATATTGAACACCAGAAATTAATAACGTATCATTTAGTTTTGCTGGTATTACAAATTCACCTAAATCATTTGTAACCGTAAATTTACTAGCTGTTTTATTAATAATATGAATACCAACAAGGTCTCCATCGGCGATAATCTTTCCTTTTATATCTTTTGTTTGAGCAGATATTTCCGCAGAAAACAAAAGAAGTAGTAAAAAAATAAAGCACTTAATCTTTATCACTATCTACTTTTAAAAATTCTTGGCTCTTTTGATAAAGCACTTCTAGAAATTCTAATTCTTTACCATAGTTTAAAAGTGTAAAGTCAAAATCTTTATCGTTCTCAACATATTGTATAAAATCTTCTACACGATGTGCAGGAATTTTAAAATTGTCTACAATAAACTCAGATCCAAAGTAATATTTCACATCACTTACTGGCACATCTGGCACACCAGCAGTCTTCTTATCTTTGACCTTAGACCTAAATAATGGAAGTAATAATTGGTCTACAACATTAACGATATTTAGCCCATTAACCATTGTTGTAGATTGTGAGTGCATGGCTTCATTTGTAATACCAGAACGAGTATCATCGGTAAACTCATATTCATCGTTCTTTTTTATACCAAAATAGAGCGCATCTAATTTAGGGTTGAATGTTTTAACTGTAGACACATCTGAAGGCAAATCACCTGACAATCCTTTTGTCAAAACCAATATTTCATCTAATTTATTAATTTCTTCAATTAAAAAAACACGTATACGCTTAGAATTAATGATAGCCTCGCTAACTTGTAAATCAAAATTTTGATATTGTAATGCTCTAAATTCTATTAAGTCGTTTAATCCAACCTCTATTGTAAACTCCCCTCTTTCATTTGTGACCACGCCTTTTTTTGTAGACGTATTAAAGACTGTAATGGCATCAACATCCTGATGCTCAACAATAATTTTACCGTCAACTTTGACGCGTTTTGATATTTGAGATGTCATTGTGAATGATGCTGATAGTAAGAGTAATAGTAGTCCTTTTTTCATAGCTTTTGGTTTAGTAATGTAAAGGTCGGATTTGAAAACTTAAATTATTAATAAAGCGTAACTAAACTTTTGTTAAATTAACATTACATAAATTTACAAAAAACGTAACTAATGAAAAATATAATTATAGCGAGCACATCAACTATTCATGGAGGAGAATCTTTAGATTATTTATTAGATGAACTAAGCATTTTTTTTAAAGATGTTTCAGAAATTTTATTCATTCCTTACGCGAGACCTAGCGGAATAACACATGATGAATATACTCAAAAGGTAAGTGTTCCTTTCAATAAAATTGGCAAAAAAATCGTTGGGATACATGAATTTGAGAACCCTAAAGAGGCTATAAAAAATGCTAAAGGAATTTTTACTGGAGGTGGAAACACTTTTGTTTTGGTAAATCAACTCTATAAAAACGATTTAATAGATGCTATAAAAACTGAAGTCAAAAACGGAACGCCTTACATAGGCACAAGTGCTGGAAGTAATATTTGCGGACTCACAATCAACACAACCAATGATATGCCAATCGTATATCCACCAAGTTTTAAAACCTTTGGATTTGTACCTTTTAATATCAATCCTCATTATTTAGATCCAGATCCTACAAGTAAACACATGGGAGAAACTCGCGAAACTAGAATAAAGGAGTTTCATAAGTTTAACACACAACCTGTTATTGGGATTAGAGAAGGCAGTTGGTTAGAAGTAAAAGGCGATACGATTACTTTAAAAGGCACCCTAGATGCTCGTATTTTTGAGTATGACAAAACACCTTATGAGATTAAAACGGGAAGTGAATTGAGCCAATTAAAATAACAAGTAGTGAACTAAAAATCAAAGCTCTAAGCTAGAATAAACAAAAAAATCCTCATCGTATGATGAGGATTTTTGAGCGAGAGACCAGGTTCGAACTGGCGACATTCAGCTTGGAAGGCTGACGCTCTACCAACTGAGCTACTCTCGCATTCTGGGCGCAAAT
>CAJQOA010000153.1 GCA_905479815.1 uncultured Psychroserpens sp. | reverse complement strand
CGACCGCCTCCTTAGAAGGGAGGTGCTCTATCCAGCTGAGCTAAGAGCCCTCAATAAAAGTCGGGGTGGCAGGATTCGAACCTGCGGCCTCCACGTCCCAAACGTGGCGCGATAACCGGGCTACGCTACACCCCGAATTTGGTTATCTAGTATTCTAAGAAAAAAATAAAACTCTCAAAATTTCGAGGTGCAAATATATATCTTTTCTTTAAAATTTGATAACTTTTATTATTAAATTTAAGCATAAATTTATTTTTAATGAAAATCCTATTACAATCTATTATCATTAGTAGTTTATTGAGTTTCGCTGCTTGTGCTCAAGATAAAAATCCAATTAACACAGAACATTCTTTCGAACTGGTTGTTTCAGAATTAATTAACCCTTGGGGATTTGTCTTTTTACCTGATGGATCAATGCTAATTAATGAAAAAGAAGGGCGTATTATCCATTTTGAAAATGGAGCAAAAAAAGAAATTAAAGGAGTGCCAAATGTTTATAATCGAGGGCAAGGGGGTTTATTAGATATTAAACTACATCCCAAATATGAAGACAATGGATGGATTTACTTAACCTACTCCTCTTCTAAAGGTGAAGAAAAAGGTGGCCACACTGCATTGATGCGTGCTAAACTTTTAAAAGACTCGTTAATAGAAACCGAATTACTTTATAAAGCCACTCCAAACACTACTAAAGGCCAACATTTCGGATCTAGAATTGTATTTGATGACAATGGCTACTTATTTTTTACAATTGGAGAACGTGGAAATCGTGATGAAAACCCGCAGGATATTACTAGAGATGGCGGCAAAGTCTATAGATTAAATGCCGATGGAACCATACCTGCAGATAATCCGTTTATAGCGAGTAAAAATGCGAAAACTGCTATTTACTCTTATGGGCATAGAAATCCGCAAGGCATGGTCATTCATCCAAAGACCAGAGATATATGGACGCATGAGCATGGCCCAAAAGGTGGTGATGAAATTAATATCATTAAATCAGGTAAAAATTATGGCTGGCCAGTTATTACTTATGGTATAAATTATATTGGAACAAAAATCACTGATGAAACCACCAAGCCAGGAATGGAAGAACCTTTACATTACTGGACGCCTTCAATAGCTCCAAGTGGTATGGAATTCATCTCTAGCGACAAATACAAAGGGTGGGAAAACAATCTACTAGTTGGCTCTTTAAAATTTCAATATTTAGACAATTGCTACATCAAAGATGGCAAAGTCATTAAAGAAGAGCGTCTTCTTGATGGCTTAGGACGTGTGAGATCAATAAACCAAGGTCCTGACGGCTACATATATGTTGGAATAGAAAATTTAGGAATCGTGAAACTTATTAAAACAAAATGATGAGACTAACTCTTATATTATTAATAATACTTTTATCTGTATCTTGTAATACTTCAGAAAAAAAGAAAGACCTTTCAATCGTTAATGTTTCTGAAGAAAAAGTAAATCAGCAAGATCCAATACTAAAAAAAAGCATGACTCGAGGTAAAACAGTGTATACAGATTTTTGTATTTCATGTCATTTACCTAACGGAAAAGGTGTGCCAAAGGTTTTTCCTCCTTTAGCAAATTCAGATTACTTGATGAACAACAGAATAAAAAGTATAAAAGCAATTAAATTTGGCCAATCTGGTGAGATCGTCGTAAATGGTCAAACATATAATAGTGTAATGTCTCCTTTAGGATTAGAAAATGATGAAATTGCAGATGTAATGAACTATATAACAAATAGTTGGGGCAATTCTAATGAAAAATTAATAACTGAAGATGAAGTTTCGAAAATTGAACCCTGATTTTACATCATTATTACTAAATTTGTTTATTAAAAATTAGTCGTAAACGTATGCTTATTATTGGAATTGCAGGTGGAACTGGTTGTGGAAAAACAACAGTTGTTAATCAAATACTTAATGAATTACCAGAAGGTGAAGTTGGGATCATCTCTCAAGATTCATATTATATGGATACTTCACATCTAAGTTATGATGAACGGGTTAAAATAAATTTTGATCACCCACGATCAATTGATTTTGAACTATTAGAGGAACATTTAAAAGAATTAAAAGCGGGTAATGCAATTGAGCAACCTGTATACTCGTTTGTAAAACATAATCGTACTGGTGACACTATAAAAACAAACCCAAGAAAAGTTATTATAGTTGAAGGTATTTTAATACTTACAAATCCAGAACTGCGCAAAATGTTTGATATAAAAATCTTTGTACATGCAGATAGCGATGAGCGTTTAATTAGACGGTTAAAACGTGATATAACTGAACGAGGGCGCGATATTGACGAAGTTCTAACGCGTTACCAAACAACGTTAAAACCTATGCATCAGCAATTTATTGAACCAATGAAAGAATATGCTGATATCATTATACCAAATAACAAGTATAATACTGTAGCAGTCAACATAGTAAAGACCATCATTAACGAAAAACTGAGTTAGATATCAAAAAATTTAGAAACATATTTATAATTGTACTTGTCATTTTTGCAGTCTGGATGCTATTTATTGACTCTAACTCACTTCTAATACATCGTGAGCTTAATGAAGATGTCACAGATTTAGAAGACGAAAAAGCCTATTATAGAAACGAAATTAAAAAAGACAAAAAAGCGATCAAAGAATTAAGCACAGAAGACGGGATTGAAAAAATGGCTCGCGAAAAATATTATATGAAGAAAGAAAATGAAGACATTTATATTATTGAGTATGAAGACAGCCTAAAATTAGAAAAGAAGGATGAGTAAAATACTATTTAATAATTTTGACGACGTATCTTCTAAACAATGGAAGCAAAAAATTCAAGTCGATTTAAAAGGTGTAGATTACAATGACACTTTAATTTGGCACACTAATGAAGGGATTGATGTTAAACCATTTTATCATTCAGATGAATTAGACATCAAAACAAATCCTTCATTTACAAAAGCTACAGCATTTAAAATATGCCAATCTATATTTGTTGCTCATACAGAAAAATCTAATGCAAAAGCTTTAGATGCTATCTCTAGAGGTGCAGAATCTATAATGTTTATTATTCCTTCGGAAGACGTTTCAGTAAATGACCTTCTAAAAAACATAGACTCTACTTCTACTCCAATTAGACTCAAATTACTTTTCTTATCTTCAGAATACGTGAAAACGATTCCATCTCAACATCATGTTGATATCGAAACTGATATTTTAGGCCATCTAGCTAAAACTGGAAATTGGTTTACAAACCTAAAAGAAGATCATAAACAATTTGATGCTATAGTAAAGCACACCAATACTATTACTATTGACGCAAGTCTATATCAAAATGCTGGAGCAAATATGGTGCAACAACTCGCCTATACTTTAGCACATATTAATGAGTATTTCAATCATCTTAACACGTTAATAGATGATTCAAATAAAGAGAGTATTAAAGTTGTTATTAATCTTTCGGTAGGAACAAACTACTTTTTTGAAATTTCAAAATTAAAAGCATTACGTATTTTGTATCAAACGCTTTCTAGTGAATATGGTTTTAATACTAATTGTCAAATTCATGTAACGCCTACAAAACGAAATAAAACTATCTACGATTACAATATCAATATGCTACGCACAACTACAGAATGCATGAGTGCGGTTTTAGGTGGCGCAAATAGCATCACAAATTTAGCATACGACGCTTTATACCATAAAGACAATGAGTTTGGAGAACGTATTTCAAGAAATCAATTGCTTGTTTTAAAACATGAAAGCTATTTTGATATTGTTGATAATCCAGCAGATGGATCTTATTATATAGAATCAATTACTAGTCAATTATCTGAAAAAGCTTTAGAGTTATTTAAAGACATAGAAGGTAATGGCGGATTCTTATCACAACTGAGAGCTGGCACTATTCAGAAAAAAATAAAAGAAAGCGCTTCAAAAGAGCAAGATCAGTTTAACTCAGGAGACATTACATTATTGGGTACAAATAAACATCCAAACCCTCAAGATAAAATGAAAGACAATCTAGAGTTATACCCTTTTATGAAGATCAACCCTGTGAAGACTTTAATAGAACCTATTATAGAAAAACGTCTTGCAGAAACACTAGAACAACAACGATTAAATAAAGAGTAAATAACAAAAACAGTACAACCATGAAATTTAAATTAGCATTACTAACCTTATGTTTATGTTTTTTAAACTGTAAAAAAGAATCAAAAACACAATCACAAACTGTAGATTTTGACTATAAATTTCCAAGCGTAGAAAAGCTTGTAGACTGTGAAGGGGTTGATACAAGTTTACTTCAAGAAGCGCTTCAATCTTTTGAAGAGGATTTAGCAAATTACTATACACCTGAGAGACCAATTCTTTCTCGTGCTTACAGCTTATTTACTAGCCAAGCCATTTCTAACAAAGCAGATTACTCCAAAATTGTTTCAGATCATTCTAAAAAAGTTCTAGAAGCCTTAAAACAAGATAAAAGCTTGTGGACTACAAACCCAGATGGTAGCAAAGTCAATTTCAGTCATCCTGTTTTTAAATGTATTGGTGACCATATAAAAGATGAACCTTTACAAAAAACATTTAGCGCTTTAATAGCTACTAATAGCATGAGTTTAAGAATGTTTGGAGATCAACTTAAACGTAAAACTTTTGGTATGAAAGATGACAAATATTTAGCAACTTATGTCGCTTTAGATTTGTACTACGGAAAAATTTATGAAAAAAGTTTAAATCCTCAAACAGAAATAGAACATTCAGAAAATGATGGTCATGACCATTAAATAATATGCGTAAAAACATCCAACATATAAACATAAATTCAGAAACTAAAGATCAAAAGTCTGCAGCAAAAAAGACTTTTAAAACCTCTGAAGATATTGATATAAAGTCTACCTATTCTAAAGACGATATTTCAAACCTAGAGCATTTAAATTTTGTAGCTGGTATTGCACCAAACCTTCGTGGACCTTATTCTACAATGTATGTTCGCAGACCCTGGACTATTCGTCAATATGCAGGGTTTTCTACAGCAGAAGATAGTAATGCTTTTTATAGAAGAAATCTATCAGCAGGACAAAAAGGATTATCTGTGGCATTTGATTTAGCTACACATCGCGGTTATGACTCAGATCACGAAAGAGTAGTTGGTGATGTTGGTAAAGCTGGTGTCGCAATCGATTCGGTTGAGGATATGAAAATTCTTTTTAACCAAATCCCACTAGATAAAATGTCGGTTTCTATGACCATGAATGGTGCAGTATTACCAATTATGGCATTTTATATTGTTGCTGCGGAAGAACAAGG
Organism: uncultured Psychroserpens sp.; assembly: GCA_905479815.1. Taxonomy (GTDB): domain Bacteria; phylum Bacteroidota; class Bacteroidia; order Flavobacteriales; family Flavobacteriaceae; genus Psychroserpens. Next base: position 4,983 of record CAJQOA010000153.1, on the reverse strand, counting down.
CGTGTCTCCAGAACATTTAGCTGGAACCATTCAAAACGATATCCTTAAGGAGTTTATGGTAAGAAACACTTACATCTATCCACCTACACCTTCCATGAAGATTATTTCAGACATTTTTGAATATACGAGCAAGAACATGCCAAAGTTCAATAGTATTAGTATTTCAGGGTATCACATGCAAGAAGCTGGTGCAACTTGCGATATTGAATTAGCATACACATTGGCTGACGGACTTGAATACATAAAAAAAGGACTAGAAGCAGGAATGGATATTGACACCTTTGCTCCTAGACTATCATTCTTTTGGGCTATTGGGATGAACCATTTTATGGAGATTGCTAAAATGCGTGCAGCAAGAATGTTGTGGGCTAAATTAGTAAGTCAATTTAATCCAAAAAACCAAAAATCATTAGCCTTAAGAACACATTGTCAAACCTCAGGATGGAGTTTAACAGAACAAGATCCATTTAATAATGTCGCTAGAACAACTATAGAAGCAACTGCCGCTGCTTTTGGTGGCACACAAAGTTTACATACAAATGCTTTAGATGAAGCTATTGCCTTGCCAACAGATTTCTCTGCGCGTATAGCAAGAAACACACAAATCTTTTTGCAAGAGGAAACAGCCATCACAAAAACTGTTGATCCATGGGCAGGAAGTTATTACGTTGAAAAACTAACTCATGATATTGCTCAAAAAGCATGGTCTTTAATTGAAGAAGTTGAAGAACTTGGCGGAATGACTAAAGCTATTGAAGCTGGTATTCCAAAGTTACGAATTGAAGAAGCTGCAGCTAGAAAGCAAGCACGAATAGATTCTAACCAAGATATAATTGTTGGTGTTAACAAATACCGTTTAGAAGAAGAAGATCCTATTTCTACCCTAGAAGTCGATAATCAAACCGTTAGACTAGGACAAATAAAACGTCTAGAACACATAAAGTCTACAAGAAACACAAAAGCTGTTTCAAGCACATTAGCAGAATTAACCGAAGCTGCTCGTTCAGGACAAGATAATTTATTAGCTTTAGCAGTAAATGCAGCAAGAGAACGTGCTACTTTAGGAGAAATTAGTGATGCTTTAGAAGAAGTATTTGGACGTTATAAAGCACAAATAAAAACATTTTCAGGAGTGTATAGTAAAGAAATAAAAGACGATAAAAGTTTTCAAAAAGCGAGAGAATTGGCCGATCAATTTGCAGAGCAAGATGGTCGTAGACCTCGTATAATGATTGCTAAAATGGGACAAGATGGTCACGATCGTGGCGCTAAAGTTGTTGCTACAGGTTATGCCGATGTTGGTTTTGATGTTGATATAGGACCACTCTTTCAAACACCTAAAGAAGCTGCAAAACAAGCCGTTGAAAATGATGTACACATACTAGGTGTATCTTCCTTAGCTGCAGGACATAAGACACTAGTTCCTCAAGTAATACAAGAACTAAAAAACTATGGCCGCGATGACATTATGGTCATCGTTGGAGGCGTCATACCTAAGCAAGATTATCAATATTTATTTGATGCTGGAGCTGTTGCTGTTTTTGGCCCTGGAACTAAAATTAGTAATGCTGCAATACAGATTTTAGAAATACTAATTGATGAATAAATCTATGAAACTGATACTAATTCTATTTATAACTGCTAATACTCTATTTGCACAAAACACTAAAGAACTAGAAATCAATATTGAAAACCTCTCAAATAAATGGGAAATCATTGGTGTCATTAATCCAACTGTAAGTGCAGAAGAATTAGAAGAGACATTATCTATGTTAGAAGGCACTTATCTCCTTCTTAATAAAGACTCCACCTTTACGTTTAGCTTTATTATGGAATTAGAAGGCACATGGGAGCTTATAGATAATGTGATTCACACAAAAGACAGTAGAGGTAAAAACAAATGGGTTATTCATAATTTAAAAAAAAACGAGATCACCTTGTCACGTAATGATGCAAAACAAAAATTAGTATTTAAATCTGAGAAATAAGCTAAATCTTAATTTAAAACTTTTTTAGCCATAATTCACTTTTTTTATTTAAAAATTCAACTGAAACATAATTACTACATACTAGAAAACAACACATTAACCTTATTTATAAAACCATCTCCAATTTTCATAAGAGTAGTGATGTTTATATTTAGCTTTATGCTTCTCACCCTTCCTTTATTTAGTATGATTAGTTACATTTCGGCAGGAAAAGGATTAAACTCTGGTTTTTTCATAAGCATCTTAATTTTCGGTTTAATCGGATTCTATATACTAAGAGTAACACTATGGAATACCTTTGGAAAAGAAGAACTTGTCTTTTATAAGAATCAATGCTCTTATGTTGCAAATTACGGTTGGTTTAAAGATAAAATTAAAACAGAACCATTTGACACTATTAATTTTGCAAAAAACCCAGTAGGCTATCTTGAAGATAATAATTACACACTTGTAGTTGAAGACTTTAATGGAGATAACGAAATTATCTGTGTCACAAAAATGAAAGAAGTAGATTTAGAAAAATTAATTCGTGAATTAAAAGTTAGTATTGAATTTTAGTACAATTTTCAAAGTCATAATCTTCACGAACTGTTAACAACTTCCATTTTCAAAACTCACAAATAATCGTATTTTTACATTCAATTAAACCAAATCATTTAATGGGTAAAATCATTGCAATTGCCAATCAAAAGGGAGGCGTTGGTAAAACAACAACTTCAGTCAACTTAGCAGCATCATTAGGCGTTCTAGAAAAGAAAGTACTTCTTATTGACGCAGACCCGCAAGCCAACGCTACATCTGGCCTTGGTATTGACGTAGAGCAAGTTGAAGTTGGAACCTACCAATTACTAGAGCATACAGCTTCTGCTGAGCAATGTATTGTTGCCGCAGATTCACCAAATGTAGATATCATTCCGTCGCATATTGATCTTGTAGCTATAGAAATTGAACTTGTTGATAAAGAAGATCGTGAGTACATGCTTAAAAAAGCAATTACGCACTTAAAATCATCTTATGATTATATTTTAATTGATTGTGCACCTTCTCTAGGCTTATTAACCTTGAATGCTTTAACAGCAGCAGATGCTGTGATTATACCTATTCAATGTGAATATTTTGCACTAGAAGGTCTAGGTAAGCTTTTGAACACAGTAAAGAGTGTTCAAAAAATTCATAACAAGGATTTAGATATTGAAGGCATGCTTTTAACTATGTTTGATCAACGTTTACGTTTATCTAATCAAGTCGTTGAAGAAGTACAAAAACATTTTAGTAATATGGTGTTTGACACAATTATTCAAAGAAATGTAAGATTAGGAGAAGCTCCTAGTCATGGTGAGAGTATTATTAAATATGATATAAGCAGTAAAGGCGCAACTAATTATTTAAGTTTAGCTAAAGAAATTATAAAGAAGAACGCATAATGGCGAAGGCAACAAAAAAACAAGCACTTGGTAGAGGTTTATCAGCATTGTTGAAAGACCCTTCTAATGATATACAATCTGCTCAAGATAAAAATGCCGATACTATCATTGGTAACATCGTAGAATTAGATTTGGATGCCATAGAAATCAATCCCTTTCAACCACGTACCAATTTCAATGAAGAAACGCTAAGAGAATTAGCCTCTTCTATTAAAGAACTTGGTGTGATCCAACCAATTACAGTTAGAAAGTTAGAATTCAATAAATTTCAACTCGTATCTGGTGAGCGACGATTTAGAGCATCAAAACTGATTGGACTAAATACAATTCCTGCATATATTAGAATTGCTAATGATCAAGAGTCATTAGAAATGGCGTTAGTAGAAAATATTCAACGTCAAGATTTAGATCCAATTGAAATAGCACTCTCTTACCAACGTCTTATTGATGAAATCGCACTAACTCAAGAACAAATGAGCGAGCGTGTTGGTAAAAAGCGATCTACAATTGCTAACTACTTGCGTTTATTAAAACTAGATCCAATTATCCAAACAGGTATGCGTGATGGTTTTATTTCAATGGGTCATGGACGTGCTATGATTAATATTGAAAATCAAAATGATCAATTAGATATCTACGAGAAAATAATTACAGATAAACTATCGGTTAGAGCTACAGAGCTGTTGGTGAAAAATTATCATAATCCATCAGCAAACAAACCGTCTGAATCTCAACAACTACCTAAATTTGTTAAAAAAGGCATAAAAGAATTTTCAGAATACTTTGGACATAAAATTGCCGTTAAAGTGTCAAAGAATGGCAAAGGGCAAATTACTATTCCGTTTCATTCTGAAGAAGATTTCAATCGTATAAAAAAACTAGTTCAAAGTGCTAAATAAATTAGTCTATAGCAGTATTTTCTTTCTCCTTTTCAGTAGTATAACATTTGCACAAGATGACAAACAAGCTGACAAAGTAGACACAGATTTAATAGTTGTTCAAGACACTGTTAAAACAAAAAGGCCACCTCTTAATGTGTTGGCGCCTTCTAAAGCTGCCTTCTACTCTGCTGTGCTTCCAGGTTTAGGACAAGCATATAATAAGAAATACTGGAAAGTCCCATTAGTATATGCAGCCATTGGGATACCAGTATATCTCTATGTGAGAAACGATAAAGATCTCGATTTATATAGAGACGCCTTCAAAAGACGTCTATCTGGATTTGAACAAGGTTCAGAAGGTGATCCGTTTCCAAGCGTATCTAATGACGGTCTTGTGAGAGCTCAGCAACAATTAAGACGTAACAAAGAATTAGCCTTATTAATCGCCATTGGTATGTATGCTTTAAATATTGTAGATGCTAACGTTGATGCTCATCTATTGCAATTTAATGTGGATGAAGACTTATCATTACGACCACATTTTAAGTATAACGAGCGGGAAAACAATACCAATCTAGGATTAACGCTCAATTTTAAATTCTAAAGTATGAGAATTGCACTCTTAGGCTACGGAAAAATGGGAAAAGCAATAGAAACCATTGCTCTAGAACGCGGTCATGAAATCGCACT